>NZ_JBEYKR010000022.1:0-61953 GCF_040703535.1 Streptomyces sp. NPDC007346 | reverse complement strand
GTACAGGGTTACACGCGGACGGCCCCTTCCGTGTGGACCGGGGCCTTCTCCCTGTGGAGCGGACGACCAGGTTCGAACTGGCGACCTCAACCTTGGCAAGGTTGCGCTCTACCAACTGAGCTACGTCCGCGCTGCGCCGAAGCGCGAGGCCTACTATACCCAACCCCGCTCGCGCGCGAGACGCACCGCCGTGTGCCGGTTCTCCGCGCCGATCTTGGAGGCGGCCGAGGAGAGGTAGTTGCGGACCGTCCCCTGCGAGAGCGAGGCCCGCTCCGCGATCTCCGCCACCGGCGCCCCGTCCGCCGCCAGTTCGAGGACCTCGGCCTCCCGGGCGGTCAGTGGGGAGTCCCCGGCGGAGATGGCGTCGGCCGCCAACTCCGGGTCGACATAGCGGTTTCCGGCATGGACGGTACGGATGATCTCGGCGAGCCTGCGGGCGCTGACGGTCTTCGGCACGAACCCGCGTACGCCGGCGGCCAGTGCCCGCTTGAGGTGGCCGGGGCGGCCGTGGCTGGTCACGATCATGGTGCGGCAGCCGGGCAGTTCGCCGCGGAGCGATGTGGCGACCTTCACACCGTCCGCGCCCGGCATCTGGAGGTCGAGGACGGCGACATCGGGCCGGTGCGCGAGGGCCATCGCGAGCGCCTCGGGCCCGCTCGCCGCCTCCGCGACCACCACGAGGTCGTCCTCCAGGGCGAGCAGCGCGGCCAGCGCACCCCGGATCAGGTGCTCGTCGTCGGCGAGCAGGACCCGCAGGGGCCGCTGACCGGAACCACCGGAGCCACCGGAGCCACCGGAGCCACCGGAGCCACCGGAACCTTCTGTGGTCATGGTCTCTCCGGGAGGTCGGGGTGGTTGACGCTATGGACGGTCATCGTTTCTCCGGGAGGGCGGGCGGTACGGATGTCGGTCATCGTTCCTCCGGGGAGTCGGCACGGAGAGCCGATACGGGGAGCCGGTACGGGAAGTCGGCACGGAATGCCGATACGGGTGGCCGGTGCGGGCAGCCGTACGGGAACCCCGTACGAGCGTCGGTCATCGTCCCTCCGGCGCAGTGGGCCGGGCGTCCGAGGCGTCCGGCGCGGCCGGGGAGCCCGGCGCGTCCGGGGCGGGGGAGAGGGAAGCGGGGCGTCCGTGCGGGGTGGTGAGCGGGACCGTCGCCGTGACGCGGAACAGGTCGTCCCCGGCCGCTCCGGCCTCCAGCGAACCGCCCAGGGCCGCGAGCCGTTCGCGCAGCCCGGCCAGGCCTGAGCCACCGCTCCCGTCCGCGCCCCCGGCCTCCCCGGAGCCGCCACCACCCGCCCCCGCGGTCTCCCCGGTCCCGGCCCCGTCGTTCTCCACCTCCAGCACGACCGCGCCCGCCCCCGTCGTGAGCCGGATCACGCAACTCCGGGGGTCTCCGTGGCGCAGGACGTTGGTCGCCGCCTCACGGACCACCCAGCCGAGGGCCGCCTGCACCGCCGGGGGCGCCCCGGCCCCCGCCGGGCCGTCGGCGCCCTCCACCGTGCAGGTGATCCCGGCCGCCTCCAACACGCCCTTGGCGCCCAGGAGTTCGGTGGGCAGGTCGGCCTCGCGGTAGCCCCGTACGACATCGCGGACCTCCTGCTGGGAGGCGCGGGCGATCCGCTGCACCTCGACCATCTGGTCCACGGCCGCCGCGTTCCCGCGCTGGGCCAGTTCCACGGCCAGCTCGCTCTTCAGCGCGATCACCGCGAGGTTCCGGCCCAGCACGTCGTGCATGTCCCGGCCGAACCGCAGCCGCTCCTCCGCCACCGCGAGCCGGGCCTGCATGTCCCGGGCCTCCTCCGCCTGCCACATGACGGTCAGGCTCCAGGCGCTCGGCCGGACCGAGACGAGCACCAGCAGGGTGACGACGAGCAGCGAGAAGGCCGCCCCGAACAGCATGCGGCCGGGCCCCCCGACGGCCGCCAGCAGCGCCACGACCGCCACCGCGTAGGCCGCGGAGTGCAGCAGGTACGACCGGACGGGGACGAGGAGCACGTACGGCGTCGCGAACGCCAGGGGCAGGTCCAGCACCAGCAGGGTCAGCCCCGCGTCCTCGACACCGCCCACCGCCGCCAGGGCCACCAGCAGGCCGGTCAGCAGCGCCAGCAGCGCCGCGGGCAGCCGCAGCCGCCGCGGCGGGAAGGCCCGCGTGCCCCGGTAGTGGGCGAAGGCGGGGGCAACGTTGCGATTGCTCAGCACGCACTGGGCGACGTTCACCACGAGGAACGCCACGGCCAGGGACACCGCCACCGGCCCCTGGCCGAAGGCCTTGCCCAGCGGCAGCAGACCCCAGGTGACGAGGAAGACCCAGGGGAGCGAGCAGAGCGTGACCCGGGTGTAGAGGTCGATGCGCTGGAGCTTGGTGCGCTCCTGCCAGCCGCGCCGCCAGCCCCGTACTCGCCCCATCACCTCGTCCAGCTCCTTCACGTCAGCCCTGCGGTCATGCGAGGAACCCAGTGCTCGGCCCCGCGGTCCTGCGAGGAACCCAGTGCTCGGCCCCGCGGTCATACGAGGAACCCAGTGCTCAGCCCCGCGGGTCCCAGCGGAACCACCGCTGCACAGCAAACACCGCGAACCCGGTCCAGGCCAGCGCCGCCACCCCGGCCGTGAGCAGGTCGCCGGTCTCCACGCCGCCGAGCCAGCCGTGCCGTACGAGGGTCATCACGCCGGTCAGCGGCAGCAGTTCGAGCACCGAGGCCAGCCGGTCGGGGAAGACGTCCAGCGGGACGAAGATCCCGGAGCCGACGAGCGAGACGAAGAACAGCGGCAACGTGGTGAGCTGCGAGGTCTGGACCGTCCGGGTCATCGCGGAGGTCGCGGCGGCCAGCGCGGACATCATCACGAGGCCCACCACCAGACCGGCCAGGAACAGCTCGGGCCGGCGCGGGGCGGTCAGGTCGAAGGCGACCGCGCCGGCCGCGACCAGCAGCACGCACTGGAGGAGCGCCAGCACGACGGAGGGCAGCGCGGTGGCGGTCAGGATCTCGCGGTCGGTGATCTCGCCGGTGCGCAGCCGCTTGAGGACGAGCTCCTCGCGCCGGGTCACGTAGCCGGTGACGAGGTTCATGTAGACGACCTGGACCAGCACGATGCCGATCCCGCCGGTGAGGGCCGCGCCCGCGACGGAGAGTCCGGTGCCGGAGAGGTCGATCTGCTGGAGCGAGGCCCGGATCGAGAAGACCATCACGACCGGCAGCACCAGGGCCAGGAAGATCGCGGACCGGTTGCGGACCAGCAGGATCAGCTCGGCGCGGGCGAGGGCGGTGAGCCGCCGCGCGGAGGCGGACGCCGAGGAGGGGGAGCGGCCCGGGGCCGTGCGGCCGGCTGTGCGGTCGGCCGCGAGGGCGGCGGGGGTGGTGGGGGCGGGCGTGGTCATGCCGTCACCTTCTTCGCCTTCTCCGTCTTCTCCGTCGTCTTCGTCTTCTCCGTCTCGTCCGAGAGCCGGTTCCCCGCCCGGCGCGGGTCGTCGGCCCGGGAGCGGAGCTGGGTGTTCGCGATCTGGAGGAACGCTTCCTCCAGAGAGGCGGAACGCGCGTCGAGCCCGAGCAGCCGCACGCCCGAATCCCGGGCCCAGCCCAGCAGTTCGTGCAGCGACTCCTGGAGCGCGGGGGTACGGATCTCGACCCGCTGCCCCTCCGCGCCCGCCCGCAGCGAGAGCGGAAGGCGCCCTGCCGGTACGTCGTCGGGCAGCGTGAACCGGATCCTGGCGGGCTGCGACGCGGTGACCTCGGCGGTCGTCCCGGCCGTCACGATCTGCCCTTGGTGCATGATCGCCAGCCGGTCCGCGAGCGCCTCGGCCTCCTCCAGGTAGTGCGTGGTCAGCAGTACGGTCGTGCCGCCGTCCCGGAGCGCCCGGATCAGCTCCCAGGTGTCGCGCCGGCCCTCCGCGTCCAGCCCCGTCGTCGGCTCGTCCAGGAAGAGCACCTCGGGCCGCGAGGTCAGGGCCAGCGCCAGGTCCAGGCGCCGCTTCTCCCCGCCGGACAGCTGCTTGACCCGCACCCCCGTCCGGCTGGTCAGGCCGACCATCTCCAGGGCCTCGGCGGCGGGGCGGGCGCCGGTGGTGCACGCCGACCACATCCGCGCGGTCTCCAGGACGGTGAGGTCGGAGGGGAAGCCGCCCTCCTGGAGCATCACCCCGGTCCGGGGCCGGACGGCGGCCCGATCGCGGTACGGGTCGTGGCCGAGGACCTCGACGGTCCCGGAGGTCGGGAGCGCCAGTCCTTCGAGAAGCTCCACGGTGGAGGTCTTGCCCGCGCCGTTCGTCCCGAGCAGGGCGAACAGCTCGCCCCGGGCCACGGAGAAGGAGACCCCGGAGACGGCCTCGAAGCCGTCCTTGTAGCTGCGGCGGACCTGGTCCGCCGCGATCACCGTCTCCGCGCCTGCCATGTCACCTGTCGTTCGGTCGCTGAGAAAGTCGTCGATGGTCATGCTTCGAGTTTTCCGCCGGACCGGGCCCGAGAGCAGTGCGCGCTGTCACCACTCCCCATGACAAACGTCATGAGGGCGACGGGGGGGAAGGAACGACAAAGACCCTGACCGAAATCGGTCAGGGCCTTTGACTCTATGGAGCGGACGACCAGGTTCGAACTGGCGACCTCAACCTTGGCAAGGTTGCGCTCTACCAACTGAGCTACGTCCGCAGTGCAGCCACTCGGCTTTCACCGGTGGAGCGAGCACCACTCTACCTGATCCAACGGATTGGTCTGAAGAGTCGTGCAGAGCGGGTGACAGGAATTGCACACTGCGCCTTCCCCCTGGAAGGGGGATGTTCTACTACTGAACTACACCCGCACGCTGCTTGGGATCCGGCCTTTCGGCCTCGCCCCTCGGCGTGCTCCAGACTCTAGCCGACCTGCGGGGGTGTCGCGCAAGTCGGCTCCCGGCGGGTCTCGCGGAGCGGGCCTCCGGGAGGCTCCCGAAGGGGCGGTCGCACTCCTGTGCGCCCCGCCTGACGGAGCGTCCGCCTCCCGGGGTGGCGTCCGTCTCCCGGGGGTGGGCGTCTGCCTCCCGGAGGTGGCGCCCGCCTCCCGGCGGACGGAGGGCACCTCCCGACTGACGCCGGACACCTCCCGACGGGCGGAGGGCACCTCCCGGCAGGCGGAGGCCACATCCCGGAGTCGGAGTCGGAGTCGCAGTCCTCGGGATGCCCCGCCTCCGGAAAGCCCCGCCCGGTCCCGGCCGCCGCTCAGTCGGCCGCGTTGAACGCCTCGTAGACCTTCTTCGGGATGCGGCCGCGGGCCGGCACCTCCATCCGGTGCGAGCGGGCCCAGGCGCGGACGGCCGCGGGGTCCGGGGCGAGGGAGGTGTGGTGGTACGTCGCGGGGGTCCTGCCGTGCTTACTGGCATTTGTCTGCTTTCGGCCGGCCGCCATGTAAGGAGCCAGGGCCTTCCGCAGTTTCTTCGCGTTGGCGGGATTGAGGTCGATCTCGTACGTCTTCCCGTCCAGGGCGAAGGAGACCGTTTCCGCCGCTGTTCCCCCGTCGATGTCGTCGGAGAGCGTAACCACTACGCGCTGGGCCACGGATATCGGTCCTTTCCTACGGCGTCGGCGCGTCGGGCGTGCGCCGGTGGGCCGGCCTTCCGGCTGTTAGGCGGATACGGGGCGACTGATGTCGGCCGTTCCGGTGTTCCGGGGCAATGTTGCTTTCCCCGGTAATCATTTGTACAGCGGTGGGTACCGCATTGTGAAGCCCAGCCAATTGCATCCGCGTGTCCGTGCGCAATCCGGGCCATGATTTTTTCCCAGGACTTTTCCCGCCCGTTGTCGTGGCCGATATCCCGGAGTGATCCGCGTCGCGCCCCCGGTGGCTGCGCGCCGCGTCCGTTCCGTCCGATATCTACCCGCGTAGAATTTTCGGCCAGGTACGCTGAGTGGACCCGCGGGGGTCTGGGGAACCCCCCGGAGAGACAGCCGCACCACACCACCACATCGGGAGTGCCAGTGGCACGCGTCGTAGTCGACGTCATGCTCAAGCCGGAGATCCTCGACCCGCAGGGACAGGCGGTGCAGCGTGCGCTGCCCCGTCTCGGCTTTGAGGGAATCGCGGACGTTCGTCAGGGAAAGCGTTTCGAGCTGGAGGTCGCGGGGCCGGTGGACGACGCCGCCCTCGCGCGTATTAACGAGATGGCCGAGACCTTCCTCGCCAACACCGTCATCGAGGACTTCGTCGTGAAGGTGGAGGAGGAGAAGTGACCACCCGTATCGGCGTCGTCACTTTTCCCGGCACCCTCGACGATCAGGACGCCCTGCGCGCCGTGCGGATCGCGGGCGCGGAGCCCGTATCGCTCTGGCACCGTGACAAGGACCTGCATCAGGTCGACGCGGTCGTCCTGGCCGGCGGTTTCTCCTACGGGGACTACCTCCGGGCCGGTGCGATCTCGCGCTTCTCGCCGGTGATGGAGCCGCTCATCGAGCAGGCGAAGGCCGGCATGCCGGTCCTCGGCATCTGCAACGGCTTCCAGGTCCTGACCGAGGCGCACCTGCTGCCCGGCGCCATGCTGCGCAACAACCACCTGCACTTCATCTGCCGCGACCAGAAGCTGCGGGTGGAGAACGCGGAGACCGCCTGGACCTCGGACTACAGCGCCGGCCAGGAGATCAGCATCCCGCTCAAGAACATGGACGGCCGGTACACCGCCGACGAGCACACGCTCGACGAGCTGGAGGCCGAGGGACGCGTCGCCTTCCGCTACCTGGACGGCAACCCCAACGGCTCGCTCCGCGACATCGCGGGCATCACCAACGCCGCGGGCAACATCGTCGGCCTGATGCCGCACCCGGAGCACGCCGTGGAGCCGCTCATCGGCACCGGCCGCACCGACGGCCTCGGTTTCTTCACCTCGATCATCAAGAAGCTGGTCAACGCATGAGCCTGGATACGGTCAAGCACGCGGCCGAGACCCCGGACGCCGAGCAGCCCTGGAAGGAGCTCGGCCTCAAGGAGGACGAGTACGCCCGGATCCGCGAGATCCTGGGCCGCCGTCCCACCGGCGCCGAGCTCGCCATGTACTCGGTGATGTGGTCGGAGCACTGTTCGTACAAGAGCAGCAAGGTCCACCTCAAGCAGTTCGGCGAGAAGGTCCCCGCCAACGACGCGATGCTCGTCGGCATCGGCGAGAACGCGGGCGTCGTCGACGTCGGCCAGGGGTACGCGGTCACCTTCAAGGTCGAGTCGCACAACCACCCCTCGTACATCGAGCCCTACCAGGGCGCGGCCACCGGCATCGGCGGCATCGTCCGCGACATCCTTGCCATGGGTGCCCGCCCGATCGCGGTCGTCGACCCGCTGCGCTTCGGCGCCGCCGACCACCCCGACACCAAGCGCGTCCTGCCGGGCGTCGTCGCGGGCATCGGCGGCTACGGCAACTGCCTGGGCCTGCCCAACATCGGCGGCGAGGTCGTCTTCGACGCCTGCTACCAGGGCAACCCGCTCGTCAACGCCGGCTGCATCGGCGTGATGAAGCACGAGGACATCCACCTCGCGCAGGCCTCGGGCCCCGGCAACAAGGTCATCCTGTACGGCGCCCGCACCGGCGGCGACGGCATCGGCGGCGTCTCCGTGCTGGCGAGCGAGACCTTCGAGTCGACCGGCCCCGCCAAGCGGCCGGCCGTCCAGGTCGGCGACCCGTTCCAGGAGAAGCTCCTCATCGAGTGCACCCTGGAGATCTTCAAGGAGAGGCTCGTCGCGGGCATCCAGGACCTCGGCGGCGCCGGGCTCTCCTGCGCCACCAGCGAGCTGGCCTCCGCCGGTTCCGGTGGCATGCGCGTCGAGCTGGACACCGTGCCGCTGCGCGACTCCTCCCTCTCGCCCGAGGAAATCCTCATGAGCGAGTCGCAGGAGCGCATGTGCGCGATCGTCGAGCCGCAGCACGTGGACCGCTTCCTGGAGATCTGCGAGAAGTGGGACGTCATCGCCACCGTCATCGGTGAGGTGACCGAGGGCTCGCAGCTGGAGATCTTCTGGCACGGCGAGCAGATCGTGGACGTGCCGCCGCGCACGGTCGCGCACGAAGGCCCGGTCTACCACCGCCCGTTCGCCCGCCCGTCCTGGCAGGACGCGCTCCAGGCGGACGACGCCGGCAAGCTCGCCCGCCCGGCGAACGCGGCCGAGCTGCGCGAGCAGGTCCTCAAGCTGGTCGCCTCCCCGAACCAGGCCTCCAAGGCGTGGATCACCGACCAGTACGACCGCTTCGTGCAGGGCAACACCGTCCTGGCGATGCCCGAGGACGCGGGCATGGTCCGCATCGACGCCGAGTCCAACCTGGGCGTGGCCATGGCGACCGACGGCAACGGCCGGTACGCCAAGCTCGACCCGTACACCGGCGCGCAGCTCGCGCTGGCGGAGTCGTACCGCAACGTCGCCGCCTCCGGCGCCAAGCCGCTCGCCATCTCGGACTGCCTGAACTTCGGCTCCCCCGAGGACCCGGACGTCATGTGGCAGTTCGCCGAGGCCACCCGTGGTCTCGCGGACGGCTGCCTGGAGCTGGGCACCCCGGTCACCGGTGGCAACGTCTCGCTCTACAACCAGACCGGTGAGACGGCGATCCACCCGACGCCGGTCGTGGCCGTGCTCGGTGTGATCGACGACGTCACCCGGCGTACGCCGGTCGCCTTCGCGGAGGAGGGCCAGCTCCTCTACCTGCTGGGCGACACCCGTGAGGAGTTCGGCGGCTCGGCCTGGTCCGAGGTCGTCCACAACCACCTCGGCGGCCTGCCGCCCAAGGTGGACCTCGGCCGCGAGAAGCTGCTCGCCGAGATCCTCATCTCGGCCTCGCGCGACGGCATGATCGACGCCGCGCACGACCTGAGCGACGGCGGCCTGATCCAGGCGGTCACCGAGTCCTGCCTGCGCGGCGGGAAGGGCGCCCGGCTGGTCGTGCCGGACGGCCTGGACACGTTCACGTTCCTCTTCTCCGAGTCGGCGGGGCGCGCGGTCGTCTCGATCCCGCGCAGCGAGGAGCTCCGCTTCAACGACATGTGCGGCGCACGGGGTCTGCCCGTCGCCCGTATCGGTGTCGTGGACGGCGAGGAGATCGAGATCCAGGGCGAGTTCAGCATCCCGCTGAGCGAGCTCCGTACGGCGCACGAGGCGACGATCCCCGCGCTGCTCGCCTGAGCGGACGCCGGGTCGCGCGTCGACCGGTACGTCTGAAGCCCCCGTCCGGGTTCTCCGGGCGGGGGCTCCGGCGTTCTCCGGGGCTTTCGTTCTCCGGGGCTTTCCCCGGATCCTCTTGATGGAAATTACGTAATTACGTAAGGTTGGTGTCATGGAGCTGGAGCAGCGGGTCGCCGAGCTGGAGCGGCGGCTCACGGCGCTGGAGCGGCAGGACCGTGAGTCCCCCCGCCTGGGCGACGGCGACTTCTGGGCGCTCAACGGGCTGAAACAGCAGCTCGCCGACGTCGGGGAGGCCGCCGCCGACGGGGGAGTGATCTTCACCGGAGCGGTCCGGCTGCCCACCGGCGAGCAGTACGAGTGGCAGTACGGCGCCCTCACCGGCGCCCTGCTGGGCAACGGCGAAGAGGAGAACGAGGAGGACGCGGAGGGTGAGGAGAGTGAGGACGGTGGGGGCCTGCCGGACGACACATCGGCGACGGCGGAATCGCTCGCCGCGCTCGGCCACCCGGTACGGCTGCGCCTGCTCCGCGAGATCCTCGGCGGCCGCCGTACCGCCGCCGAACTGGCCGCGCTCGACGCGGTCGGCACCACCGGCCAGATCTACCACCACCTGCGCCAGCTGACCGGCACGGGCTGGCTGCGCACGACCGGCCGGGGCCGTTACGAGGTGCCGGGCGCCCGGGTGGTGCCGCTGCTGGTGGTGCTGACGGCGGCGACGCCGTAAACCAACGGGAAACAGGGGGAAATGACCATGTCCGTCCGCAAAACCATGATGGTGCTCTACCGCGTGTGCTGGCTCGTCTTTATGGCGCTGGTGCTTATCGGGGTGTTCTCCGAGCCGCTGCTGCCTTTCGGCCTGACCTTCGTGCCCGCGGTCGCGGCCATGGTCATCGGGTTCACGCTGAGCCGCAGCGGCCCGAGGGGTGCGCTGAAGGACCGCCCCGCCGTGGAGGTCGAGCCGCCGGTGACCGGCCGCTGGTCGGCGCTGAACAGCCCGGCGGACAAGGTGCCGAGCCATGGGACGCACGCGTACGGACAGGCGTACGCGATCGACATCGTGGCCGAACCGGAGACCGGTGCCGGCGAGCCCCCGGCCCGCCCGCCGTTCCGCTGGCTCTGGCCGATCGTCCGCCGCAACCGCGACTTCCCGGCCTTCGGTGCCCCGCTGCTGGCGGTGGCCGACGCCACGGTGGTCCGGGCGAGCGACGGGCAGCGGGACCACCTGAGCCGCAACTCGCTCCTGGCGCTGCTCTACCTGATGGTGTTCGAGGGCGGCGTACGGGAGATGTTCGGCGCGGGCCGGATCATCGGCAACCACGTGACCCTGGACCTCGGGGAGGGCACGTACGCCGTCTACGCCCACGCCCAGCGCGGCTCGCTCCAGGTGAAGGCCGGCGACACCGTCCGGGCCGGGCAGCAGATCGCGCGCGTCGGCAACTCCGGCAACACCACCGAACCCCACCTCCACTTCCACCTGATGGACGGCCCGGACCCCGACTCCGCCCGGGGCGTCCCGTTCACCTGGCGGGGCGTCGGGGTCCCGGCGGGCGGCGAGGCGTTCACCGTCGGGGAGCAGGTCGCACGGGCCTGAGGGGCGATGTCGGTGGCGCCGGTTAGTCTCGCCCTCATGCCCCCGGCCAAGAAGCGCCCGCGTGCCTACGACCACCTCAGGACCCGGACCGCGGTCCTCGCCCAGTTCGCCCATGTGCGCGACGCGGTCGCCACGTTGACGCCCGAGCAGCTCGCCCGGCCGACCCGGCTCGGCGACTGGACGGTGCGGGAGCTCGCCGCGCATGTGGCGATGGTCCTCGGCAGTGTGAGCCGGTCCCTGGCGCTGCCCGAGCCGCCCGGACCGAGGCCTGGGCTCACCCTGCTGGAGTGGCCGCCGGCCACCGCCGCGTACGCCGCCCGGATCGCGGAGGACGTCGAGGAGCTGGCGGCCGGCCGCCCCGATCTCACCGCGCTGTACGGGGAGGTGGAGGCGGGTTTCCTCGCGGACGTCCCGGCCACCGGCACGGGGGACCGGCTGCTGCCCACCCGGGTCGGCTCCATGCGGCTGGCCGACTTCCTGGTCACCCGGACCGTCGAGCTGATCGTCCACACGGACGACCTGAACGAGGCGCTCGGTTCACAGATCCCGTACGACCGGCAGGCGCTGGCGGCCTGCACCCGGCTGCTGGCGGACGCCCTCGCCGACCGGGCGCCCGGCGGTTCGGTGGAGGTGCGCGTCCCGCCGTTCGCGGTGGTGCAGTGCATCGGCGGCCCGAAGCACACCCGGGGCACCCCGCCCAATGTCGTGGAGACCGGCGCGCTGACCTGGGTCCGGCTCGCCACCGGGCGTACGGAGTGGGCGCGCGCCCTGGCGGACGCCGAGGTCAGCGCGAGCGGCGAGCGCGCCGACCTGGCGGAGCTGCTGCCGCTGATGGGCTGAGGCGACCGGCCCCGGGCGCGGCCCTGAGGACCGGCCCCGGGCGCGGCCCTGAGGACCGGCCCCGGGCGCGGCCCTGAGGACCGGCCCCGGGCGCGGGCCCTGAGGCGGAACGGACGGAACCGGATCGGGGCCCCGCTCCGTCCCATCGCCATGCACACACAACGTATGGCAGTCAGCGTCAGCGTCCTGGCCCTCCTCACCCTCGCCGCCTGCGGTACGGAGCCGGGTTCCGGCTCCGGCGACGGCGGCGGCGACACCGCGCCGAGCGATGTGCCGGTCACGGGGGTGGCGTGGAGCGTCGACTCCCTCACCGTCGGCGGGAAGAAGACCGAGGCCCCGGAGGGCTCCCGGCTGGAGATCGACCCGCAGGGCCGGGCCAAGGCCGTGTTCGGCTGCAACCACATCAGCGCGGACGCCCAGGTGAAGGGCGACCGCATCACCCTCGGCAAGCCCGTCTCCACCCAGATGGCGTGCGACGAGAGGACCGAGAGGTTCGAGAAGGCGGCCACCCGTGCGCTCGACGGCGAACTCACCGCGAAGCTCTCCGGCGAGAAGCTGACCCTCACCACCGAGGGCGGCGACACCCTTGCGCTCAGTGAGGAGAAGCCGGCCGATCTGGTCGGAACCCGGTGGGCGGTGAACACGCTGCTCAGCGGCGAGACGGCGACCTCCGTGCCCGCCGATCTCCCGCAGGAGCGGGTGCCCCACCTGACCTTCGGCGAGGACGGCACCGTGCAGGGCAACTCCGGCTGCAACTCCTTCCACGGCACGGCGGAGGTCAAGGGCTCCACGATCACCTTCGGCCCGCCGGCCGCCACCCGGAAGATGTGCCCGGAGGCCGAGATGGAGGTGGAGCGCGCGGTCCTCGCGGCCCTGGACGGCCCGGCGACGTACACGATCAAGGGCAGCCGGCTCACCCTCACGTCGGACGACGGCAAGGGCCTCGGCGCGACGGCCGCACCGGAGGGGACCCAGAACCCGGAGTGAACCCAGGGCACGAGGGGGACCCAGGACCCGACGGGGACCCAGGACCCCGACGGGACCCGGACCCGGGGCGGGACCGAAACCCACCCCCCGAAGGCCCCCACGAACGGGGCTGAGCCCCCTCCCGCGTGAGACGCCGGTGTGAGGCTCACCACGCGACAGGCGTTCGGCCGGCGGCCGCGGCGGGTTCGGGGCAGGTTCACCGAGCGCCACGGCCGAACGGCCGCCGCCGGGTCGTCGCCCACCACGCCTACCGGTCGGTAACCGGCCTCTCAGCCCGGAAGTGAGCCCCGCGCCCCGCTCCTCGGCGCCTGCGGGACCCATCCGGCGATCACTCACCGTGACCGCTCGAAGTCCCGCGAAACGCCCGCCCGGCACCGCGGACGGAGCCGTTCCCCGTGTTCCGCACCGGCTTTGCCGACCGGTCCCCAGTTCGGACCAGTGGTCGATCTCCCCTACACTCGGTGGCGTGCCCCGTGGTGATGGACGACTCAACCACGACCTGCTCCCCGGAGAGAAAGGCCCCCAGGACGCTTGTGGCGTCTTCGGTGTCTGGGCTCCGGGTGAAGAGGTCGCCAAGCTCACCTATTTCGGACTGTATGCCCTGCAGCACCGCGGACAGGAATCCGCGGGCATCGCAGTGAGCAACGGGTCCCAGATCCTGGTCTTCAAGGACATGGGACTGGTCTCGCAGGTCTTCGACGAAACGTCTCTGGGTTCCCTCCAGGGCCACATCGCGGTCGGTCATGCCCGCTACTCCACCACCGGTGCCTCGGTGTGGGAGAACGCGCAGCCGACGTTCCGTGCCACCGCGCACGGCTCGATCGCCCTCGGTCACAACGGGAACCTGGTCAACACGGCCCAGCTCGCGGAGATGGTCGCCGACCTCCCCCGCAAGGACGGCCGCGCCACCCAGGTCGCCGCGACCAACGACACCGACCTGGTGACCGCGCTGCTCGCCGGGCAGCGCGACGAGGACGACAAGCCGCTGACCGTCGAGGAAGCCGCCGCCAAGGTGCTCCCCGACGTCAAGGGCGCGTTCTCGCTCGTCTTCATGGACGAGCACACCCTCTACGCCGCCCGTGACCCGCAGGGCATCCGCCCGCTGGTGCTGGGCCGGCTGGAGCGCGGCTGGGTGGTCGCCTCGGAGTCCGCCGCGCTCGACATCTGCGGCGCCAGCTACGTACGCGAGATCGAGCCGGGCGAGCTCGTCGCCATCGACGAGAACGGCCTGCGCACCTCCCGATTCGCAGAAGCGAAGCCCAAGGGCTGTGTCTTCGAGTACGTCTACCTGGCCCGTCCCGACACCGACATCGCCGGGCGGAACGTCTACCTCTCCCGCGTGGAGATGGGCCGCAAGCTGGCCGCCGAAGCCCCCGCCGAGGCCGATCTGGTCATAGCGACCCCGGAATCCGGCACCCCCGCCGCGATCGGGTACGCGGAGGCCAGCGGCATCCCCTTCGGCGCCGGACTGGTGAAGAACGCCTACGTCGGCCGGACCTTCATCCAGCCCTCGCAGACCATCCGCCAGCTCGGTATCCGGCTCAAGCTGAACCCGCTGAAGGAAGTCATCAAGGGCAAGCGCCTGGTGGTCGTCGACGACTCGATCGTCCGCGGCAACACCCAGCGCGCCCTGGTCCGGATGCTCCGCGAGGCCGGTGCCGCCGAGATCCACATCCGGATCTCCTCGCCGCCGGTGAAGTGGCCCTGCTTCTTCGGGATCGACTTCGCGACCCGCGCCGAGCTGATCGCCAACGGCATGACCGTCGACGAGATCTGCACCTCGATGGGGGCCGACTCCCTCGCGTACATCTCGATCGACTCCATGATCGAGGCGACGACGATCGACAAGCCCAACCTGTGCCGCGCCTGCTTCGACGGTGAGTACCCGATGGAGCTCCCGGACCCGGAGCTGCTCGGCAAGCAGCTGCTGGAGACCGAGCTGGCGGCAGGGCCCGCGGCCACCGCCGCGGCCGACGCGCTGCGCCGTCCGTGACCCGGACGCGCCGCCGCCCCTCCCACCAGCCCCGTATCTCCACACGAAAGATCCCAGGCCATGTCTGAGACAACAGGTGCCTCCTACGCAGCGGCCGGCGTCGACATCGAAGCCGGTGACCGTGCTGTCGAGCTGATGAAGGAGTGGGTGAAGAAGACCCAGCGCCCCGAGGTCGCGGGCCTCGGCGGGCTCGGCGGCTTCGCCGGCCTCTTCGACGCCTCCGCGCTCAAGCGTTACGAGCGTCCGCTGCTCGCCTCCGCCACCGACGGTGTCGGGACCAAGGTGGACCTGGCGCGTCAGATGGGCGTGTACGACACCATCGGCCACGACCTCGTCGGCATGGTCGTGGACGACCTCGTCGTCTGCGGTGCCGAGCCGCTGTTCATGACCGACTACATCTGTGTCGGCAAGGTGCACCCCGAGCGTGTCGCGGCGATCGTGAAGGGCATCGCCGAAGGCTGTGTCCTCGCGGGCTGCGCCCTGGTCGGCGGCGAGACCGCCGAGCACCCGGGTCTGCTCGGCCCGGACGACTTCGACGTCGCCGGTGCCGGTACGGGCGTGGTCGAGGCCGACCTGCTGCTCGGCCCGGACCGTATCCGCAAGGGTGACGCCGTCATCGCGATGGCGTCCTCCGGTCTTCACTCGAACGGGTACTCGCTCGTCCGCCACGTGGTCTTCGACCGGGCCGGCTGGGCGCTGGACCGCGAGGTCGAGGAGTTCGGCCGGACGCTCGGCGAGGAGCTCCTGGAGCCCACCCGGATCTACTCGCTGGACTGCCTGGCGCTCACCCGTACGACCGAGGTGCACGGCTTCAGCCACGTCACCGGAGGCGGTCTGGCGAACAACCTGGCCCGGGTCGTCCCGGAGGGGCTGCACGCCACGGTGGACCGCTCCACGTGGACGCCCGGCGCGGTCTTCGACCTGGTCGGCAAGGCCGGGAACGTGGAGCGGCTGGAGCTGGAGAAGACGCTGAACATGGGCGTCGGCATGATCGCGATCGTCCCGGCGGAGTCGGTGGACGCCGCGCTGACGACCCTGTCCGACCGCGGGGTCGACTCCTGGGTCGCCGGTGAGATCACCGACCGCGGTGACCACACCACGGGCGCCGCGCTGACCGGCAGCTACGCGCGCTAGACCGTACGCCGTCGTGCGCGGGCGGGCCGGCCGACCTGTTCCGGCGGCCCGCCCGCGCACCACGGAGAAGCCCGCCCTGGACCGGGTTGCACCGGACCAGACTGGATCGGACCGGGCCGGACTGGATCGGACCGGGCCGGACTGGATCGGACTGGGCCAGGCCAGGTCGGCCCGCCCCGGACCGGACCGGATCGGGACACACAGAACCCGGCCCGGGGCAGGCCCGGACCGGGTTGATGTGTCAGCGCGAGGTCAAGCGCCGCGGCGCTGTGACGACGGACCGGACTGGTCGTCCTGATCCTCGTCATCATCCTTGTTGTAGCG
The DNA here is from genome assembly GCF_040703535.1 of Streptomyces sp. NPDC007346. NCBI lineage: Bacteria > Bacillati > Actinomycetota > Actinomycetes > Kitasatosporales > Streptomycetaceae > Streptomyces > Streptomyces sp. NPDC007346. The sequence goes on along the minus strand of NZ_JBEYKR010000022.1, from coordinate 45,962 downwards.
ATCCGCGTACTGTGCGTACGGGTCATCCTCCTCGTCGTCACCCTCGAACGGCTCGGCGTTCGGTGGCTGACTCGAAGGCGATGCGCCCAGCTCATTGGCCAGACGCGACAGGTCCGTCCCGCCGGTGCTGTACTTCAGCTGGCGGGCGACCTTGGTCTGCTTGGCCTTTGCCCGGCCGCGCCCCATGGCTCGACCCCCTCGGTGACGGGGCTCGACGGCCCCAGAGTCTTGACACGCGTTCATGTTTCGGGACGGACTCTCGACAGAGAGACCGCGCCCGTAGAGCTTCAACGGTACCTGCTTCCGTGGCCATACGGTACGCCGCCCGTGTCTTGCGCCGTGAGGCAGGTCCAGTGGGGAGCTCCGTCCCCGCTGGTCAACTGCGATTTTAACCTCATTCGGGCGCACGACCCGCCGACCGGCGTGAGTCTTGTCTCCTGCCGGCCTGCGGGTCGTGCGTGTGCGCGTCAGTGACCGCGCGCCTCGGCCATCCGCTGCTCGGCGATCCGGTCGGCCGCCGCGGCGGGCGGAATCCCGTCCTTCTTCGCACGTGCGAATATTTCCAGCGTGGTGTCGAAGATCTTCGTCGCCTTCGCCTTGCACCGGTCGAAGTCGAACCCGTGCAGCTCGTCGGCGACCTGGATCACGCCGCCGGCGTTGACCACGTAGTCGGGTGCGTAGAGAACCGACCGGTCGGCCAGGTCCTTCTCGACGCCCGGGTGGGCCAGCTGGTTGTTGGCCGCGCCGCACACCACCTTGGCCGTGAGCACCGGCACGGTCTCGTCGTTCAGGGCGCCGCCGAGCGCGCAGGGCGCGTAGACGTCCAGGCCCTCGGTGCGGATCAGCGCGTCGGTGTCCGCGACCACGGTGACCTCGGGGTGCAGATCGGTGATCCGGCGCACCGACTCCTCGCGGACGTCGGTGATCACGACCTCGGCCCCGTCGGAGAGCAGGTGCTCGACGAGGTGGTGGCCCACCTTGCCGACCCCGGCGACGCCGACCTTGCGGCCGCGCAGCGTCGGGTCGCCCCACAGGTGCTGGGCCGAGGCCCGCATGCCCTGGAAGACGCCGAAGGCGGTGAGGACGGAGGAGTCGCCCGCGCCGCCGTTCTCGGGGGAGCGGCCGGTGGTCCAGCGGCACTCCCGGGCGACGACGTCCATGTCGGCGACGTAGGTGCCGACGTCGCAGGCGGTGACGTAACGGCCGCCGAGGGAGGCGACGAACCGGCCGTAGGCCAGGAGGAGTTCGTCCGTCTTGATCTTCGCCGGGTCGCCGATGATGACGGCCTTGCCGCCACCGTGGTCGAGCCCGGCCAGGGCGTTCTTGTACGACATCCCGCGCGAGAGGTTCAGCGCGTCGGCGACGGCCTCGGCCTCGTTCGCGTACGGGTAGAAGCGGGTGCCGCCGAGGGCCGGGCCCAGGGCGGTGGAGTGGAGGGCGATGACGGCCTTGAGGCCGGTGGCACGGTCCTGGCAGATCACGACTTGCTCGTGGCCCCCCTGATCCGAGTGGAACAGGGTGTGCAGGACGCCGTCAGTCACATCGGTCACTGTGGTGACTCCCAAACAACGAAGCGGCGGAGGCCCTCCTAGGGGTGGGGAGGGCCCCGGACCGACCGGCACGGCCGGTCCGATGGGCAAGAGCGTAAGTCCTCCGGCGGCGCGGATCGCCCCCCGTGCCGAGGATCACCCCAAGGGGGTGCGGGCGCGTGGCACGATGCGCTGCATGTCGGTGGTGTCTTCAGTGCTCGTCCCTTACACGTCCTACCTCCGGGTGTACGAGCCGCTCGCCGCCTTCGCGGAGCCCGAGCGCAGCCACTGGGCCCGGTACGCCCAGCGCCCGGTGCTGCCCACCGCCCAGGACGAACTGCGCCGCTCCCTGGCCGACTTGGTGCCTACGCCACCGGTCGGGGTGCCCGTGCACGAGAGCGGCGACGCGTTCGTGGCGGAGCTGGACGGGGTGGTGTGCGTCTGCCCGTGGCGGACCCGGCTGCGGGGGTGGCTCGCGCTGGAGGAGCTGGAGGGGCCCGGGGAACAGGGGGGAATGTTTCCGGCCAACGTGCTGGACGCCCTGCTGCCCGAGGTGGTGCGGGGGCAGGCGCGGGCGGACCGCGAGCGCTGGCGGCGCCGGAACCCGGACGCGCGGCCGTGGATCCGTACGACGGTGTGGCAGGTCCCGGTGCGGTGGTTCGTCCTCTTCCGGGACGAGGAGCGGGAGTACGCGGCGGCGGACGGCGAGGGCGGGGAGCCGGTGCTGCGCTACCGGACGCCGATGGTGGAGGCCCGGCGCCGGCTGGCCCGGGGGCTGCGGACGCTGCGCGAGAACGTCGCCGAGGGCCCGCTCACCGAGGGGCTCGTGGATGTGGGGCGCTGGCTGGAGGAGTTCCATCCGCGCTCGCTCGTGGAGCTGGACTACGGAGGCCTGGTGCACGCGCTCTCCGCCGAGCAGCTCGCCGGGGACCGGTCGGCGGCGGATGTGGCGGAGGGGCTGGCGGCGCTGGGCATGGGTGACGGCGAGGGCGCCGGGGAGGCGTACGCGCGGCTCGCGGAGCGCTGGCGGGCGGTACGGGACCGCCAGTTCACCAACTGACCGGCCCGCCGACCGCCCCGTACGGCAGCTGATCGGCGCCCGCCGACCACCCCGTACGGCAGCCGATCGGCGCCCACCGGCCGCCCCGCTCACCGACCGACCGGCCCGCCGGCCGTCCCGCTCACCAATTGACGTGAAAAGACCCACAGCGGCATCAACGGGATGGAACCGGGGCATCCTTCATCCAGGACGGACCGGAAGACGAGCGGGCGGGAAGGAGGAGGAGCGAGAGCCCGGCGAGGGAGCCGGCCGGAGCGCCTGGGCTGAGGCGGTGAAGGGGAACTGACGGGCCGTGAACCTGCGTCCCGTGTGGCACGTGTGGTGGGTGGGGCGGGAGAGTACGCCTTCCGGCCCAGGACCTACGTCCCGAACCGGGCCTTTGCCTCAAGCGTGATGGATAGCACTAACGGGGCCCTTGCGCCCTTCCCTACTCCTCATGCCAAAATAGGACAAGGAGTCCGGGGAGGGCTCCTTCCGTCCAAGTAAGGGCGGAATGCTCAGCATTGCACGCTATGGGGGGTCTGAGGACTCCTGATCGCTCTGTGACTGATCGTCACGGTGGTGTGACTGTCCGCTATGGCATGGTCCATCGGCTTCCGTCGCTGATGAACACCTGGGAGGGCAATTCCATCGGTTTGGCCGACGCGGCTGGACGGATGGTGTAGTTGTAGTGCCGAGGACAAGCCGTTCGTCCTATAACCGACTCGGCCCGCGTCCGCCATTTCGGGCAACGCGGGTCAAGGTGCAGAATTTAGAGGAAAGAACCGAGAAGGTTCGGTTCTCCCGAGGAGGCCGCTCATGACCGCTCGCACCCCTGATGCCGAGCCGCTGCTGACCCCGGCTGAGGTTGCCACGATGTTCCGCGTGGACCCGAAGACGGTCACCCGTTGGGCCAAGGCTGGCAAGCTCACGTCCATCCGCACGCTCGGTGGACACCGCCGGTACCGCGAGGCAGAGGTCCGCGCACTGCTTGCGGGTATTCCGCAGCAGCGCAGCGAGGCCTGACACACCCCTGCCGCGCAGCTCAACAGCAGCACAGCATCACAACCGGGCCGGCCGCCAGGTCCCCCAACCCCAGGCCGCCCATACATAGCTCCACTCGACGGACGCCTGCCCCAACGGGCGTCATACCTGTGTACGGGTGCGTCGTTTTCGATCGCGCTGGACTCCGCCGGGTCCAGCGCGATCTTTTTTACGCCCTGAACTCCTCGGGTGGTCCCTGTCCGAGCCCCTGGGTCGGCATCGTCCCGCCGAGGCGTCTCGTGCCCCCGTAAGCCGTTCCCACACCCCTCAAGGGCCCTGGAACGGATGACCGATAACCGGGTGGTCGGTCGGCTTCTGCGCCTTCCGCGCCCCCGCCCGGCGGACCGCCCCGCCGTCCGTCCCGGCGGCGTTCGTGGGTCTGTGGGCGGGTCTGGGCGGGAGTGTGGGTGAGCGTCCCGGACGCGGTGGGACAGCCCCGGACGGAACGGCCCGGCCGAACGGTCGGGCCGGTGCAATTGCATATATTAAATTCGCCAGTTGTAGGACAGGCGTAAAGTACCCCGGTCTGAAAACTCTTTCGGTGACACCCGTCACACTCCCTGACGCTTGCCAACTCAGAGCCTGTCACTGTCCGGACGCGGAAGCATCCGGCCGATGGTCACCGGGCGTAGGGCCTTTCGTCCCCGTCCCGGTCCCCGCTCTCGCTCCTTCCTGCGGCTCGTACGGCTCGTTCGGCTTCTGTGGGGGCTGCGGGGACCGCGGGGTCTGCGGAGCCGCTCCGGGCTCCACGGGGCCTCTCAGAGCCCCTGAGGACTCCCTGGGCCCCTGTGTCTGCCGGTCGCCTTCCCCCGGCTCCATGGCCAGGCGCAGCAGCCGGTGGCAGACCGGGCAGTGGCGGGTGAGGTGCCCGTAGCCGTAAGCGGCCGCCAGATGGGCACGGAGCAGTGCGCGGGTCTCGTGTCGTGCTGTGGACGCGGACATGCGAGCCACCTCCCGGTGGACCCGGCCGCCCCTCGCCGACGGAACAGGGGCAGCCTCGTCCCTACGGGTTACCCGCGGCGGAAGGCGCCGTCAAGACACACGAAAGCCCGGATCGAAACGATCCGGGCTTTCGTCACTGCGGTCCTGACGGGATTTGAACCCGCGGCCTCCACCTTGACAGGGTGGCGAGCACTCCAAACTGCTCCACAGGACCAGGTTTTCGCCGCTTGCCTCGCGGCTTGCTGCGAAACCAGACTGTACAGGAGGTGGGAGGTCCAGGTCGACTTCACTCCTGGTGGTGACACCGTCACCACCTCACCAGCCCCTGAACCGGCCCCGGATCAGGGCGCGGCGGCGTCGATCGCCTTCACGATCCGCTTGTCCGAGACGGGGAACGCGGTGCCCAGCGCGTGCGCGAAGTAGCTGACGCGCAGCTCCTCGACCATCCAGCGGATGTCCAGCACCTCCTGGGGCACGGGCCGTCCCTGCGGGAGCTGTTCGAGCAGCCACGCGTACTCGTCCTGCATCTCGTGGACCTTCGCCATCCGCGTGGTGTCCCGCTGCACGGCCGTCGGCATCTGCTGGAGCCGCCGGTCGGCCGCGACCAGGTACCGCATCAGGTCGGGCAGCCGGCGCAGCCCGGTCGCCGTAACGAAACCGGGCGGTACGAGACGGGCCAGCTGCTCCCGTACGTCGGCGACGTTGGCGACCAGCGTCAGGCTGTTGGTCGACTTCAGCCGGCGCTCGCAGGCCTGCCACGCGGCGAGGATCTGCTGCACCTGGTCGATCGTGCGGACGGTGAGGTCCACCAGGTCGGCGCGCACCTTGTCGTACAGCGTCCGGAACGCCTTCTCGTCCCACGCCGGGCCGCCGTGCGCGGCGATCAGCCGGTCGGCGGCGGCGGTGGCGCAGTCCTCGAAGAGGGCCTGGACCGAGCCGTGCGGATTGCGGGAGAGGGCGAGCTTCTGCTGGTTGGTGAGCCGGTCCGAGGCGAACTTCGCCGGGTTGACCGGGATGTTCAGCAGGATCAGCTTCCGGGTACCGCGCCACATGGCCTGCTGCTGCTCGGCCTCGGTGTCGAAGAGGCGTACGGCGACGGTGTCGCCCTGGTCGACCAGGGCCGGGTACGCCTTCACCGGCTGCCCGGCCCGCCGGGTCTCGAAGACCTTGTTCAGCGTGCCGATCGTCCAGTCGGTGAGGCCCGAGCGCTCGATGGACTCGCCGGAGGGTCCTGCGGTGGCCGCGGCCGCCTTGGAGAGCGCCTGGCGGGCCTTCGGGCGCAGCTGGAGCTTGAGCGCCTCCAGGTCCTTGTCCTCGGCGACCTTGCGGCGCCGCTCGTCGACGATCCGGAACGTGATCTTCAGGTGGTCCGGGACGCGGGAGAGGTCGAAGTCGTCGGCCGTGACCGGCACGCCGACCATCCGCTGGAGCTCCCGCGCCAGGGTCTGCGGCAGCGGCTCCTGGAGCGGGACCGCCCGGTCCAGGAACTTGTCGGCGTAGTTCGGCGCGGGGACGTAGTGCCGGCGGATCGGCTTCGGCAGCGAGCGGATCAGCTCGGTGACGACCTCCTCGCGCAGCCCCGGGATCTGCCAGTCGAAGCCCTCGGAGGTGACCTGGTTGAGGACCTGGAGCGGGACGTGGACGGTCACGCCGTCCGCGTCCGCGCCGGGCTCGAACTGGTACGTCACCTTGAACTTGAGCTTCCCCTGCCGCCAGGAGTCCGGGTAGTCGTCCTTGGTGACGGCCCCGGCCTTCTCGTTGATCAGCATGGAGCGCTCGAAGTCGAGCGCGTCGGGCTCCTCGCGCTTCTTGTGCTTCCACCACGAGTCGAAGTGCGCCCCGGAGACGATGTGCTCCGGAATGCGCTGGTCGTAGAAGTCGAAGAGCGTCTCGTCGTCCACGAGGATGTCGCGGCGCCGGGCGCGGTGCTCCAACTCCTCGACCTCGCCGAGGAGTTTGCGGTTGTCGTGGAAGAACTGGTGATGGGTGCGCCAGTCGCCCTCGACCAGGGCGTTGCGGATGAACAGATCCCGCGAGGCCTCCTGGTCGATACGGCCGAAATTGATCTTGCGCTGGGCGATGATCGGCACCCCGTAGAGCGTGACCCGCTCGTACGCCATCACCGCGGCCTGGTCCTTCTCCCAGTGCGGCTCGCTGTAGGTGCGCTTCAGCAGGTGCTGGGCCAGCGGCTCGATCCACTCGGGCTCGACCCTGGCGTTGACCCGCGCCCAGAGGCGGGAGGTCTCCACCAGCTCCGCCGACATCACGAACCGCGGCTGCTTCTTGAAGAGCGCCGAGCCGGGGAAGATCGCGAACTTGGCGCTGCGGGCGCCCAGGTACTCGTTCTTCTCGGTGTCCTTCAGCCCGATGTGCGACAGCAGCCCGGCCAGCAGCGAGGTGTGCACCGCCTGCTCGGGGATGGACGCCTCGGCCTTGGGCTCCTCGACGGCGATGCCCATCTGCTTGGCCACCGTACGCAGCTGCGCGTAGATGTCCTGCCATTCGCGGATGCGCAGGAAGTTCAGGTACTCCTGCTTGCACATCCGGCGGAACGAGGACGAGCCACGCTCCTTCTGCTGCTCGCGGATGTAGGCCCACAGGTTCAGGTACGCCAGGAAGTCGGACGTCTCGTCCTTGAACCGGGCGTGGTTCTGGTCGGCCTGCGTCTGCTTCTCCGAGGGCCGCTCACGCGGGTCCTGGATGGAGAGCGCGGCGGCGATGACCATGACCTCGCGGGCGCAGCCGTTCTTGTCGGCCTCGATGACCATGCGGGCCAGGCGCGGGTCGACGGGCAGCTGGGAGAGCTTGCGGCCCAGCGGCGTCAGGCGCTTCTTCGGATCCTTCTCGCCCGGATCGAGCGCCCCCAGCTCCTGGAGGAGCTGCACGCCGTCGCGGATGTTGCGGTGGTCCGGCGGGTCGATGAAGGGGAACTTCTCGATGTCGCCGAGCCCGGCGGCGGTCATCTGGAGGATGACGGAGGCCAGGTTGGTCCGCAGGATCTCCGGGTCGGTGAACTCCGGCCGGGTGACGAAGTCGTCCTCCGAGTAGAGCCGGATGCAGATGCCGTCCGACGTACGGCCGCAGCGGCCCTTGCGCTGGTTGGCGCTGGCCTGCGAGATCCGCTCGATGGGCAGCCGCTGGACCTTGGTGCGGTGGCTGTAGCGGGAGATACGGGCGTTGCCGGGGTCGATCACGTACTTGATGCCGGGAACGGTCAGCGAGGTCTCGGCGACGTTCGTCGCGAGGACGATGCGGCGTCCCGTATGGCGCTGGAAGACGCGGTGCTGCTCGGCGTGCGACAGGCGCGCGTAGAGGGGGAGCACCTCGGTATGTCTGAGGTTGCGCTTGTTCAGCGCGTCCGCCGTGTCCCGGATCTCGCGCTCGCCGGAGAGGAAGACCAGCACGTCACCGGGGGCCTCGTGGCCCAGCTCGTCGACGGCGTCGCAGATCGCGGTGATCTGGTCGCGGTCGGAGTCCTCGCTGTCCTCTTCCAGGAGGGGGCGATACCGCACCTCGACCGGGTACGTACGCCCGCTGACCTCCACGATCGGCGCCTCGCCGAAGTGGCGCGCGAACCGCTCCGGGTCGATGGTCGCCGAGGTGATGACGACCTTCAGGTCCGGGCGCCTGGGCAGCAGCCGGGCCAGATAGCCGAGCAGGAAGTCGATGTTGAGGGACCGCTCGTGGGCCTCGTCGATGATGATCGTGTCGTACGCCAGCAGCTCGCGGTCCGTCTGGATCTCGGCGAGCAGGATGCCGTCCGTCATCAGCTTCAGATACGTCGACTCCGGGTTCACCTGGTCGGTGAAGCGGACCTTCCAGCCGACGGTCTCGCCCAGCGGCGTCTTCAGCTCGTCCGCGACCCGCTCCGCCACCGTACGGGCGGCGATCCGGCGGGGCTGGGTGTGCCCGATCATGCCCCGGACGCCGCGCCCCAGCTCCATACAGATCTTGGGGATCTGCGTGGTCTTCCCGGACCCGGTCTCACCGGCGACGATCACGACCTGGTGGTCGCGTATCGCCTCCAGGATCTCGTCCTTCTTCTGGCTGACCGGAAGCTCTTCCGGATACGACAGGGCCGGCAGCCGGGCCGCGCGCGCCGCGAGCCGTTCGGCCGCCTTGCCCGCCTCGGCCGCGATCTCGTCCAGCACGGACTGGCGGGCCTCGGGCTTGCGGATGCGGCGCGCTCCTTCGAGGCGCCGGCCGAGCCGGTTCGCGTCACGGAGCGAGAGCTGTCCGAGCTGGGACTGGAGATCGGCAAAGGAAGTAGACATACGGATCCCAGGATCTCACCCGGGCCCGAGGAGTGGCGACCTCATTTCGCGCGGACTGTGTCACGCGGTGAGGGCGGGGCACGGCGGGCGGTGACCCAGGTGGCGGGCGCGGTCACGGCACGTACCATTTCGGGCAGTCGAACGCTCACCCCTTGCGCCCATGTGCTCCCGCGCCCATGTGCCCTCGTGTGTGCCTCGTGTCCTCGCACCCTCGTGAGAAAGGCCCGGTCCCGTGTCCCGTACGCAGTGGTGCTGCCTGACGGCGCTGCTCGCGGTAGTCATGGGGCTGCTGTGCGGGCCGGTGGCGGGGGCGCGGGGGACGGCCATGGCTCTGGAGCCCGTTCCCGGGGTCTCCGCGCCGGTGACCTCGGTCGCGGCCCCGGGCGTGACTCGTGCTGCCGGCCCGGACGTGACCTCGGCGGCCGGCCCGGCTGCCGGCCCGGTCGCCGGCTTGGTTGCTGCTCCGGCCGTGACTCCGGTCGCCACCCCCGCCGTGACCCCGGCCGCCGCCCCGGCCATGGCTCCGGTCGCCGCCCCGGGCATGACTCCGGCTGCCGCCCCGGACGTGGCTCCGGTCGCCGGCCCGGTCGCCGTCGTGGAGGCCTTCGGCGCGGGCATCCCTGCCGTCCCCGGCTGCGGGCAGCCCGGCGACCACGACGGCGAGCCCGCCGTCCCGACCCGGGCCCGCGCCGCGTACGACCAGGCCCCCGGCCTCGCCGCGTGGGGGCTGCCCGCCGCGACGGGCGCCCTGCCGGCCGAGCCGCCGCCGGGGATACGGGTCCGGGCCCCGGTCCCCGCCACACCGACCCCCGTCGAGCTCTCCGTGCTGCGGGTGTAGGCCGGGCTGCCCGCCCGGCCCGCACCTTCACCCCTTCTTCCGCACCACCAGCACGGAGCGCCGCATGCCCACGCCCAAGAAGTCCACGCCCAGCAAGGCCCGGTCCAACAAGGACCAGTCCAGCAAGCCCCAGTCCAGCAAGGCCCTGCCCAAGAAGTCCGCGTCCGGATCGAAGAAGCCCCTCGTCTACGGCGCCGCCGTCGTCGTCGCCGCGGGCCTCCTCGGCTTCGCCTCCTACCGGGCCACCGCCCCCGACGGCTCCTCCCGGGACACCTCCACCGGCGCCCCGGCCGCCGAGGTCTCCGCGGACCCGCAGGCCGGCGTCTACCCCGAGCTGGCGAAGCTGGCCCGCCGCGACGCCGACGACAAGCTGGCGGTCGGCCGCGCGGACGCCCCCGTCGTGCTGATCGAGTACGCCGACTTCAAGTGCGGCTACTGCGGCAAGTTCGCCCGGGACACCGAGCCCGAACTGATCAAGGAGTACGTGGAGGACGGCACCCTGCGCATCGAGTGGCGCAACTTCCCGATCTTCGGCGAGGAGTCCGAGAACGCCGCCCGCGCGTCGTGGGCCGCCGGGCAGCAGGACCGCTTCTGGGAGTTCCACGCGGCCGCCTACGCCGAGGGGGCGAAGGAGAAGGGGTTCGGCAAGGACCAGGTCAAGGCCCTCGCGCAGGAGGCCGGAGTCGAGGACCTGGCCCGGTTCATGAAGGACCTGGACGGCGAGGCAGCCCGCGCCGCCGTCGCGAAGGACCAGGAGCAGGCGTACGGGATCGGCGCCACGTCCACCCCGTCGTTCCTGATCAACGGCCGCCCGCTCGCGGGGGCCCAGCCCAAGGAGACGTTCACCCGGGCCATCGAGGCCGCCGCCGAGCGCGCGAAGACCACGGCGGGGCCGGGCGCCTCCGGGGACGCAGGCCAGGGCGTCCCCAGGGGCTCCGGCCAGGGGGTCTCCGGGAACTCCGACCAGGGCGCCTCCGGGAACTCCGCCCCGGGCGCCTCCGGGGGCTCGGACAAGTGACGGCGGACATCGGCTACTTCGCGGCCTTCCTCGGCGGACTGCTCGCCCTGGTCAGCCCGTGCAGCGCGCTGCTGCTCCCGGCCTTCTTCGCGTACTCCATCGACTCCACCTCGCGCCTGCTGGCCCGTACCGGCATCTTCTACGCCGGGCTCGCCACCACCCTCGTCCCGCTCGGCGCCGCCGGTTCGTACGCGGGCCGGCTCTTCTACGGCCACCGCGACGCCCTGGTCACCGGCGCGGGCTGGCTGATCATCGCGCTCGGCGTCGCGCAGATCGTCGGCCTCGGCTTCGCCTCCCGGCGCATCGCCGCGCTCAGCGGCCGCATCCGCCCCACCACGGCGTTCTCCGTCTACGCCCTGGGCGCGGTCTACGGCCTCGCCGGCTTCTGCGCGGGCCCGATCCTCGGCAGCGTCCTCACCGTGGCGGCGGTCAGCGGCAGCCCGGTCTACGGCGGGCTGCTGCTGGCGGTCTACGCGCTCGGGATGGCCGTACCGCTCTTCGTGCTCGCCCTGCTCTGGGAGCGCTTCGACCTCGGCCGCCGTAGCTGGCTGCGCGGCAGGGCCGTCCGGCTCGGCCGCTTCCAACTGCACACCACATCGCTGCTCTCGGGGCTGTTCTTCGTCGGCCTGGGGGCGCTCTTCCTCGCGTACGACGGAACGACCGCGCTCCCCGGCCTCCTCGGGGTCGACGCCTCGTTCGCGGTCGAGCAGTGGGCGCAGAAGCTGGGCGAGCGGGTGTCGGACGCGGTGCTGCTGGGGGCCGTGGTGCTGGTGGTGCTGCTGGCCCTGGGCGTACGGGCCTGGCGGCGACGCGCGGGCCGGCCGCAGGAGGAGACGGCGGAGAAGGAGACCGAGAAGGTGTGAGAACGGCGAAGGCCCCGTCCAGTGGACGGGGCCTTCGAGAGGTGGCTGGGGCCGGGATCGAACCGGCGACCTATCGCTTTTCAGGCGATCGCTCGTACCAACTGAGCTACCCAGCCACGCAGCCGCTGGGGCTGCAAGCGGTCCTGACGGGATTTGAACCCGCGGCCTCCACCTTGACAGGGTGGCGAGCACTCCAAACTGCTCCACAGGACCAAGCAATGTGCGAAACAAGTCTCGCACACGGTGAAACGTGCCCCCAACGGGATTCGAACCCGTGCTACCGCCTTGAAAGGGCGGCGTCCTGGGCCACTAGACGATGAGGGCTATTGGCCCGCCGGTTCGCTTTGCAGCGCGTCGGGGACGTGAGAAGCATATGGGATGGGTGGAGCTATCGCCAAAACGGTTTACGGCGAGGGCGTCGGCCGTGCCGGGGAGCGCGTCGGGGAGGGTGTGGACGAGGACGAGGAGCCGGGGGAGGTGCTCGGGGAAGCGCCGGGGGAGGCCGGGGGCGAGGGGGCGTCCTGCTCCAGGTTCTCCTCCGGGAGGTGGCGGCTGACCTCGGCCGTCGTCAGCCCGAGACCGCCGAGCGTGATCTCGTCCCAGGCCTGGAGGCGGCGGGTCGAGCGGTCCAGGTAGAGCACCGAGGCGCGCACCTTCTCCGGCTTGTCGTTCTGCACCGCGCGCAGCCCGCCGCCGCCCGTGGAGCCCTCGACCTTGAGCCGCGTACCGCCCTTGAGCTGTTCGTTGATCCGCTTGTGGAAGTGGCCCGCGAGGACCAGCGGAACCGTGCCGTCCGTCTGCCGGGCGGTGTCCGGGTCGTGGGCGACCGCGATGTCGACCGGGGTGCCGGCCTGTTCCTGGTCGCGGAGGGCCGACGCCAGGCGCATCCCCTCCAGCTCGGCGGCCGCCTTGCCGCCGACCGGCTTGGAGCGGTCCGGGGTGAACTGGGCGTCCCCGGTGCCGGCGATCCGCAGCCCGGCCACGTTCACGGCCCTGCCGTTGTCCAGGACGCGTACGTTCCTGAACTTCTCCAGGTACGCCTGCGTGACCTTGGAGTCGTGGTTGCCGCGCACCCAGACGTAGGGCGCCCCGAGGTCGCGGATGGGGTCGAGGAAACCGTTCTCCGGGGCCGAGCCGTGGTCCATCGTGTCGCCTGAGTCGATGATCACGTCGATCTCGTACTGCTCGACGAGCGAGGCGATGATGTGCCAGGCCGCCGGGTTCAGGTGGATGTCGGAGACGTGCAGCGCGCGGATGGTCCCGGGGTCCGGCTGGTAGACGGGGAGCGTGGAGGTGGCGTCGTACAGCCGGGTGACGTTGGTGACCAGGCGGGCCAGCTCCTGCTGGTAGATGTCGAACTCGGTGACGATCGAGCGGGCGTCGCCGACCAGGGACGGGGCGCTGGAGAGCAGCCCGGAGAACTTGGGCTCCAGGACGGACTTCGGGTTCCAGGTGGCGTACGCGCTGACGCCCGAGGCGGCCAGCACGGTCAGGGCGAGCCCGCCGGCGGCCAGGGCGCGGCGCGGGCGGCGGTAGACGACGAGGCCGAGCGCGGTCGCCCCGGAGATCACGGCGACGCAGGAGCGCACGGCCAGCTCCCGGGTGCCGGCGGCGACGTCCCGGGTGACCTCGTCCTGGAGGCCGGAGAACCGTTCCGGCTGGTCCACCAGGGCCTGGGAGCGCACGGGGTCGAGGCGGTCCACGTCCACGTCGAGGCGGAGCGGGGCGCTGTGCGAGTCCAGCTCCAGCGCGCCGAGCGGGGACACGTTGATCTTGCTGCCGCCGGTGAGGGACGGGCGCAGGGTCATGTTGGTGTCCATGGGGCCGACCGGCGTACGGATGGACCCCACGGCGAGCAGCCCGAGCCAGGCCCCGAACATGACGACGGCGAGCATGCCGAGGGCGCGGACGTAGGGCTTCGGCGCGGTGTTCGTCAGGTCGCCGGGGGCGGAGTGCGGGCCGGGGCGCTTCCGGGAGCCGGGGCGCTTCCGGGGTCCGGGGCCTGTGCGGGTGCTGGAGCCCGTGCGGGCGCCGGTGCCCTTGCGGGGGCCGGGGCGGGTGGAGGGTGCGGCGGCCGGGGGAGTCTCGGCGGTGCCGGGGGACTTACGGCGAGCGAGCTGGGTGAGGCGGTGCCGGACGCGGTCGGCTGCGGCACGGAACGGGACGCGGACCATTGGACGCGTATGCCCCGGTACGGCCACACCCATGCGGGACGTCGGCCGCGGAGTGGATCAGGAGCGCCCGCCATCTGCCCGCGGCGGGACCCGGTACGTGACAATGGCGGGGTGCTGGAGATGACGCGGGAACAGTTCGAAGAGCTGGTGAGCCAGGCACTTGACCGGATTCCGCCGGAGCTGATGCGGCTGATGGACAACGTGGCGGTCTTCGTCGAGGACGAACCGGAGGCCGACGACCCCGATCTGCTCGGGCTCTACGAGGGCACCCCGCTCACCGACCGCGGTGAGTGGTACGCCGGGGTGCTGCCGGACCGGATCACCATCTACCGGGGGCCCACGCTGCGGATGTGCGAGTCCCACGAGGACGTGGTGGCCGAGACGGAGATCACCGTGGTCCACGAGATCGCCCACCACTTCGGCATCGACGACGAACGGCTGCACGCCCTGGGTTACGGGTGAGCGAGCAGTCACCGGCCGAGCTGCCGGAGCCCGGACCGCCCGCCGCGTCGCAGGCGCGGGTGCTGGGGGCGGTCGCGGCCGGTGGCGCGCTCGGCGCTCTCGCACGGTACGGGGCCCTCGTGCTGGGCCCGGCCGGAGACGGCGGCTTCCCGTGGACGGTGTTCGCGGTCAACGCGAGCGGCTGTGCCCTCATCGGCGTCCTGATGGTGCTGACCGTCGAACGCGGCCGGGTGACCCACCCGCTGGTCCGGCCCTTCCTGGGCGTCGGCGTCCTCGGCGGGTTCACGACCTTCTCGACGTACGCGGCCGACGCATCGGGCCTGCTGGTGCGTCAGGAGCCGCTGACGGCGGTGGCGTACATGGCGGCGACGGTGGTGGTGGCCCTGGCGGCCGTACGGGCGGGGGCGGTGCTCACGCGGCGGCTGCTGGACAGGGGCGCGCCGGACGGGGAGCGGACCGCGTGAACTGGCTGCTGGTGGCGATCGGCGGGGCGGTCGGCGCGTCCCTGCGCCATCTGACGGACCGGGCGGTCCGGGCGCACCCGGGGCGGGGTGTCGCGTACGTCTTCCCGTGGGGCACGTTCACGGTCAACGCGGCGGGCAGCCTGATCCTCGGGGTGCTGATCGGGGCCGCGGTCTCCGCGCCGGTGCACGCCCTGCTGGCCACGGGGCTGTGCGGGGCGCTGACGACGTACTCGACGTTCTCCTACGAGACCCTGCGCCTGGCCGAGACGGGCCGGGCCTTCCTCGCCGCCGCCAACGTGGTGGCGTCGCTGCTGGTGGGGCTGGGGGCGGTGTTCCTGGGGGCGGAGCTGGCGGGCGGGTTCGGGGGGTAGGGCGGGGCGGTCGGCGTTTCGGGCGTGTCTCCGGCGGGGTCCGGGGAGTTGGGCACGGCAACCGCCACCGCGTACGGCGTGCCCGGTGCCGTACGGCTCACCCCGCCCTCTTCTCCGCCCAGCTACCTCTCTCCGCCCCGGCTCCCCCCATATCCGCTCCCCTTTTCCACTCCCGCTTCCGCTCCCACTCGCTTTCTCCGCTCCCGCTCCCGCTCCCCTTCTCTGCCGCCGCTCCCTCGCTCCGGAGGTGCCACCCGTGCGCAAGTTGTCCGTCCCTGCCCGTTGGGCAGCCGTCACCGCGCTGACGATCGCCGCGTCCACCGGCTGTATGAGCGTCGGCGACGACGGCGCCAGGCCGGGGCCCGCGGGCTCCATCGACCCGGAGGGCCGGGCTGTCGAGCCGAACGGGGAGACGGTGCCCGGCTCCGGCGGTGCCGGACTCCGTGGCGGCGACGCCCACACCCACTCCGAGGCCGCCGACCGGAAGAACCCCGGCGGCACGCCGAGCCCGGAGGCCTCCGGTGCTGTGCCGTCGGACACACCGAAGGGCCCGCGCCCCGAGCCCGGCGCCCCGCAGCCCTCGCGCCCCGGCCATTCGCCGGCCCCGACGCCCTCCACGCCGGGCCCGGGGGAGCCGCCGCCGGCCGTACCGGAGCCGCCGGCCCCGCCGCCCCCTCCCGCCCCCCTCCCCGACCGGGACCCGGAGCCGGACCCGGAACCCGAGCCGGAGCCCACCGAACCCCCCGAACCGCCCCCTTCCGCGTCGCCCTCCGCGCAGCTGCGGACCCAGGCGATGGGCGGAGGGGAGAAGGGCCGGCCGTTGCGGACGCCGGAGGCATCACCGCAGGTGGGGCCGGTGTAGCGAGGGGTGCCAGGAGGCCGGGTTGCGCAATACGGGTGAGAGTGCGTATGCTAGTAGATCGTTTGATCCCATTGCCCGGCGCCGACACAGAAGAGCGCCGTGTGGCGCGTACTCTCCCTTGCCGTGGCTGGACCGCATTGAGGCGGTCGAAATTGCGAATCACGGAGTTACGGGCGCGTGCCGAGACTCCGGAAGGTTTCGCATTTCGCATGTCAATTTCCAGTTCTGACCGCACCGTCATGCCCGAGAACATCGACAACGCCGAGCTCACCGAGCTGGTCGAGGCCGCTGTGACCGAGGCCCCCGCCGGCGCCACCGCCGTGGCCGAGAAGGCGGCCGAGAAGTCCGTCGCCGACTTCCTCGCCGAGGACAAGCCGTCCGCCGAGGCCAAGCCGGCCAAGACCCCCGAGGTCTCTGTCGAGACCGAGACCGAGGTCGAGACCGGGACCGAGGTTTCCGCGGAGAAGGCCGACGAGGTCGACGAGACCGACGCGGCCCCCGAGGCCGACGCCGAGCCGACCGTCACCTTCGGCTCGCTGGGCCTGCCCGACGGCATCGTCCGCAAGCTCGCGCAGAACGGTGTGACCGCCCCCTTCCCGATCCAGGCGGCGACCATCCCGGACGCCCTGGCCGGCAAGGACATCCTCGGCCGTGGCCGTACGGGCTCCGGCAAGACGCTCTCCTTCGGCCTGCCGCTGCTGGCCACGCTCTCCGGTGGCACCACCGAGAAGAAGAAGCCGCGCGGCATCATCCTCACCCCGACCCGTGAGCTCGCGATGCAGGTCGCGGACGCCCTCCAGCCGTACGGCGACGTGCTCGGCCTCAAGATGAAGGTCGTCTGCGGCGGTACGTCGATGGGCAACCAGATCTACGCGCTGGAGCGCGGTGTCGACGTCCTCGTCGCCACCCCGGGCCGTCTGCGCGACATCATCAACCGCGGCGCCTGCTCGCTCGAGAACGTCCAGGTGGCCGTCCTCGACGAGGCCGACCAGATGTCCGACCTGGGCTTCCTGCCCGAGGTCACCGAGCTGCTCGACCAGATCCCCGGTGGCGGTCAGCGGATGCTCTTCTCCGCCACCATGGAGAACGAGATCGGCACGCTGGTCAAGCGCTACCTCTCCAACCCGGTGACGCACGAGGTCGACAGCGCCCAGGGCAACGTCACGACCATGTCGCACCACGTCCTCGTCGTGAAGCCGAAGGACAAGGCGCCGGTCACCTCCGCCATCGCCGCCCGCAAGGGCCGCACGATCATCTTCGTCCGCACCCAGCTGGGCGCCGACCGCATCGCCGAGCAGCTCATCGAGTCCGGCGTGAAGGCCGACGCGCTGCACGGCGGCATGACCCAGGGCGCCCGTACGCGGGTCCTGGAGGACTTCAAGAAGGGTTACGTCAACGCGCTCGTCGCGACCGACGTGGCCGCCCGCGGTATCCACGTGGACGGCATCGACCTGGTCCTGAACGTGGACCCGGCCGGTGACCACAAGGACTACCTGCACCGCTCGGGCCGTACTGCCCGTGCCGGCAAGTCCGGTGTGGTCGTCTCGCTGGCGCTTCCGCACCAGCGCCGCCAGATCTTCCGCCTGATGGAGGACGCGGGCGTCGACGCCTCGCGCCACATCGTCCAGGGCGCGGGCGTCTTCGAGCCGGAGGTCGCCGAGATCACCGGCGCCCGTTCGCTCACCGAGGTCCAGGCCGACTCCGCGAACAACGCCGCCAAGCAGGCCGAGCGCGAGGCCGCCGACCTGACGAAGCAGCTGGAGCGCGTCCAGCGCCGCGCCGTCGAGCTGCGCGAGGAGGCCGACCGCCTGGTCGCCCGTGCCGCGCGCGAGCGGGGCGACGACCCGGAGGCGGCGGTGGCCGAGGTGGCCGCCGAGGCCGAGGCCGCCCTCGTGGCAGCCGTGTCCGTACCGGAGCAGCCGGCCGCCCGCGACGAGCAGCGCCGCGACGAGCGGGGCAACTACGAGCGCCGCGACAACCGCGGTGGCGACCGTGGCGGCTACCGCGGCGGCAACGACCGCCGTGACGACCGCTCCTCCGGTGGCTTCCGCTCGGGTGGTGGCGACCGTCGGGACGACCGTGGTGGCCGTCCGTTCGAGCGTCGGGACAACGACCGCCCGTCGTTCAACCGTGACCGCCGCGACGAGCGCCCCTCGGGCGGCTTCCGCTCCGGCGGCAGCGACCGCCCGTTCAACCGCGACCGCCGCGACGACCGCCCCACGGGCGGCGCCCGCTCGGGTGGCAGCGACCGCCCGACCGGCCGTCGTGACGACCACCGCGGCGCCAACACCGGCACCAACACCGGCTCTTTCGGCCGCCGCGACGACAAGCCGCGCTGGAAGCGCAACGGCTGACCACCGCCCAGCCGCTGACAACCGGCTGAGCACGTCCGCCTGACAGACCGGCAGGGCCCGTACGCCACCGAACCGACTCGGTGACGTACGGGCCCTGTTGCTGTCCCCCGGGGCGCGAACCGGCGTGAAAGGGACGCAACAGGGGGCGTGACAGGGCCCGACACCGATACCGGATCGGCTGCGGGGACCGGGCGGGATATGCTCGTGGGTGATGTGAGCAGGGGGCCGTTAGCTCAATTGGTCAGAGCAGCGGACTTTTAATCCGTTGGTTGTGGGTTCGAGTCCCACACGGCCTACCGATCACAGGCGGAAGGCTCCCCTTCCGCCCAGGCGCTGAGCGCCCCTCCAGGTTTCGACCGGAAGGGGCGCTCAGCCGTTTGCCGGGCCAGGCGTGAGCGATCGTGAGCGGGCGCTCCGCGATGGAGCGCCGCCCAGCGCTGCTGTGCGTGCCGGGGCCGGCAGAGGCTTCCAGGGCCTCCGCGACGGCCTCTCCGCGACGGCCGCTTCGGCGTCGGTAGGGCGGCGACATCGCCGTCCGGGCCTCAAGATCACGTACTCGGGGTAGCTGCCCTGGCCTGCTTCTGCTCCTGTCTGTCGGCGTCGGCGAAGAGGAGAGTGGGCTCGGCCAGGATGTCCCGGCCGGATTGGCTCTTGTAGATCTCGTCGACGCTGCCGAACCGTGCCTGTGCGTAGTCGAGGCCGAGCAGGTCTGCCGCCTGCCGGACAGACGCCTCGTCGGGTCCTTCGATCTCGAGGAAGGTGGGGAGGCCCGGCCAGGTGGCGAAGTCGAAGGCGACTTCGCCCAGGAGCCACTCCTCGCGGTAGTTCTCCTGGTAGCGGACTTCGCGCAGACCGACACGGCGAAGGATCTCGGCCATGGCGTGCAGGTCGGACACCTCGGTCTCGATTTCGGTGGTGCCGTCGATCGTCGTGGAGTCGGTGACCTGCTTCAGCGTGAGAGTGGAGCGGGTGGCCTCGTCCCTCAGACGAATCCAGGTGCCGCGTTCGAGGGAGTCGTTCTCGAAGATCTTCCGGGTGAGGAGGGTACGCGGAAACGCCTGGGCGGCTCCGAGCGCGGTCAGTTTCGCCTGGAGACCGGAGACGTCGATGCCGAGGAACTTCGCCTCGTACTCATGCGGTCGACGAACTCGCCCAGCGGCCGGTGGTGATTGGCACTGTAATGCCACGAGCAACTCGTCCAGACAGCGTCACAGGAGGCGGGAGGGGCCTCAGAAGCGAGGAAGTCCTCCTCCACCACCTGGACGCGGTCTTGCAGCCCTTCCTGCTTCAGCCGCTCGATCATCCCCGTCGCGTGACCGGTTCTGTCACCCGGAAGTTGGGCCTCGCCACCGTGAAGGGCGAGCGCGTCACGCTCGATGGCGATGACGCGGTAGCCGGCCGCGGCCAGTGGCACGACGAGTCTGCCGTCGCTCGCACCGACGACGGTCACGGTGGAGTCAGGTTCCGTACGCTCCTTCAGCACGGCGAGGAACTGAGGGAAGAAGGTGGGGGCGTGCCGCCACATGCTGGGCGTCTGCACTGTCTTGCTTCGGCATTCGACATTTCGGGGAGGAGAAGTCCTGTGTCAGATGACGGCGGACCGGAGTGCGGTCCGGGTGTGCCAGGTGACCGCCTCATGCGCATCCACAGCCCCGAGTTCCGGGCCATGGCCGAGCGGGTGCTGCGGGTCACCGAGCTCACCTCGCGGCTGAACGTTCTGCCCTTCGAGGACGAGGCCGGGAAGGCGGAGCTCTTCGAGCGGATTCTCGGCAGGCCGCTGCCGAGGAGGGCCACGGTCTATCCGCCCTTCTACACGGACCACGGCCTCCACCTGGAGCTCGCCGAGCGCGTGTTCATCAACCAGAACTGCACGTTCCTGGATTACGCCGGCATCCGGCTCGGCGAAGGCGTGATGGTCGGGCCGAAGGCCACGTTCATCACCGTCGGCCATCCCGTCGATCCCGAGGAGCGGCGGGGGTGGCTGAGCGGTGGGCCCATCGATGTGGCGGAGAACGTGTGGATCGGCGCGGGGGCGACGATCCTTCCGGGCGTCAGCATCGGACGTGATGCCGTGGTCGCCGCCGGGGCGGTGGTGGCCGACGACGTGCCGCCGGCGAGCCTGGTGACCGGTGGGAAGGCGGCCGTTCGGCGTCGGTGGTGACGCCTTGACCCGTCGCGGGCCCTCACCCCCACGTCCGGTCGAGGAAGTCGGCGATGAGCGGTGCGAGGGCGGGGAGTTGGTCCTCCAGCGCGAAGTGGCCCGTGTCGAAGAGGTGGAGTTCGGCGTCGGGCAGGTCGCGCAGGTAGGCGCGGGCTCCGGGCTCCGGGAAGAACGGGTCGTTGCGGCCCCACGTGATCAGGGTGGGCGGGGTGTTCTCGCGCAGCCAGGTCTGCCAGCGCGGGTACTGCTCCACGTTGCCGTGGTAGTCGAAGGCCAGGGCCACCTGCGCCTCCTTGCGGCCGGGCAGGTCCAGGAAGTGCTGGTCCAGGGTCCAGCCGTCGGGGGCCACCGCCTCGGGGTCCGTCGTGCCGCCCTCGTACTGGCCGCGGGTCGCCGGCAGGGTCAGGAGGTCCCGTACGCGCTCCTCGGCGCCGGCCGTCCCCGGGCGCAGGGCGATGAAGGCGCGGGCATCCGGTGACAGGCCCTCCTCGTAGGCGTTGCCGTTCTGGACGACCAGGCCCGCGATCCGCTCCGGGTGGCGCAGGGCCAGCCGGAAGCCGACCGGGGCGCCGAAGTCGAAGACGTACATCACGAAGCGGGTCAGGCCGAGCCGTTCGACGAAGCCCTCGGTGATGTCCGCGAGGCGGTCGAAGGTGTACGGGAAGTCGGCGGGGGCCTCCGTGTGGCCGAAGCCCGGGTAGTCGGGCGCGATCAGCCGGTAGTGGGCGCCGAGCGCGTCGATCAGGCGCCGGAACTGGTGCGAGGCCGACGGGAAGCCGTGCAGCAGCAGGAGGACCGGGGCGTCGGGGCGTTCGGGGACCGACTCGCGGTAGAAGACCCGGACGCCCTCGACGTCGACGTGGCGGTGGACCGTGTGCGGGACGGCGATGGTGAGCGGGGCGGCGATGGTGAGCGGGGCGGTGGCGGCGAGGGGAGCGGTGGTGGTGGGGGGAGCGGTGACGGTGAACGGGGTGGTGGCGGTGAGGGGAGCGGTGGCGTGCGGGGTGGTGGGTGTGATGGTCGGGGGTGTCATTTCACATGCCTCCTGTGACGTGTATGTCATTAGTTTGGGTCCTGGGCTGCTAATGAGTCAATGGGAGTCTGTAGCATTAGTGGCATGACCGATTTCGTGCCACTGACCGGTGAACCCCTCGCCGTCGACCTGGTCAACACCCGGCCGCACCTCGCGAGCGGCCCGGCCGACCTGGTCGGGGACGTGTCCGGGCTGCGGTCCTGGCTGGCCCTCCAGCAGGACCGCCTGGCAGGTGCGGCGGGCGGCGCGGCCGGCCTCGGCGAGGAGGATCTGGCCGAGATCCACCGCGTACGGGAGCACATCGCCGCGGCCCTGTACGCCGCCCGGGACGGCGAGCGGCCCCCTGAGGAGGCCCTCGCGGGCGTCAACCGGGCTCTCGCCGCCGCCCCGCTCGTCCGCGAGTTGGTCCGGGACGGTGAGGGTCTCGCGCTCGCCGCCCGGCGGGCGGGGCCGCCCGGGGTGCGGCTGGCCGCGCTCTTCGCCGAGGACGCCGCCGCGCTGCTGTCCGGTCCGGCGGGGAGCCGCGTGCGGGCCTGCGCCGCCGAGGACTGCGTGATGCTGTTCGTGCCGGCGCACCCCAGCCGCCGCTGGTGCTCGCCCGCCCGTTGCGGCAACCGGGCGCGCGTCGCCCGGTACTACCAGCGCCACCGGGCCGACTGACCTGCTGGCCCGTTCACCTGCTGACCTGCTGGTCGGCTGCCCGGTTCACCGGCTGACCCGCTGACCGACTGCCCCGTTCACCGGCTGACCGGCTGACCGGCTGGCCCGTTCACCGGCTGACCTGCGAGGCCCGGTCGGAAAGTGGTCGGGGCGGCGGCCCGGATGGCGTAGAGTGGTGTTTACCGACGCGGGGTGGAGCAGCTCGGTAGCTCGCTGGGCTCATAACCCAGAGGTCGCAGGTTCAAATCCTGTCCCCGCTACTGAAGGCCTGGGCCCGGCACGCACAGCGTGCCGGGCCCGAGTCGTTTCCGGAATCCGAGGCCCGGCCGGAGACGCTTGACCTTGACGCAACGTAAAGATCTAGCGTTTCCGGCATGGAGTGGTCCATCCAGGAAATCGCCAGAAAGGCCGGCACCACGAGCCGCACGCTCCGGCACTACGGAGACCTCGGTCTCCTGGCGCCGAGCCGGCTCGGGAGCAACGGCTACCGCTACTACGACCAGGACGCCCTCGTCCGGCTGCAGCGCATCCTGCTGCTGCGTGAGCTCGGGCTCTCGTTGCCCGCCATCAAGGACGTACTGGAGGGGCAGCGGGACACGGCCGTGGCGCTGCGGGCGCATCTGCGCCTGCTCGAACAGGAGCAGGCGCGCATCGGGCGGCAGATCGCCTCGGTGCGGACCACTCTCCACAAGACGCAGGAGGGGATGGAACTCATGGCCGATGAAGTGTTCGACGGCTTCGACCACACCGCCCACGAGCGGGAGGTGACCGAGCGCTGGGGGAGCGAGGCGTACGAGAAGGGCGACCGGTGGTGGCGTTCGCTGGGGCCGGAGGAGAAGAAGGCGTTCCAGGACGAGCACGAGGCCATCGCGCGGGACTGGGGGCGGGCCAGGGAGGCCGGGCTCGGTGCCGGCAGTGGCCAGGCGCAGGAGATCGCGCGCCGGCACTGCGCCTGGCTGGCCACGACGGCCGCCGTGAGCCGGTCGTACGTCATCGGGCTGGGCGAGATGTATGTCGCCGATCCGCGCTTCGGAAAGAACTACGATCGCTACGGGGACGGCACCGCCGCCTTCGTACGGGATGCACTGACGATCTACGCCGAGCACCGGCTCTCCGACTGACCACGGAGGGCGTGGCGTTCCGGGCCGCTTCCCCCTATTTGGCCGATGACGAGTCGCCGCACGGCGCGGCTCCGGGAAGCCTGGACGGGGCGCGGTACCGTCCGCAGCCGTGGCCGGACCGGGCAGGAGTGCACAGGTGGGGATGGCGGACAAGAGGCGCGGACGCGTGACGGGGAGCTTCGGCGCCCCGGGGCGCGGCATGTCCCGCTTCATGGGGCGGAGGGGGCCTCTTTCCGCGGGGCGGGGAGTGTCCGGCTCCATGGGGCGGGGAGTGTCCGGCTCCGCGGGGCGGGGGGCGTCCGGTTCCGCGGGGCGGGGGAAGCCGGTGGTGGCCCGGAGCGTCGGTACCCGGCGGTTCGTCCGGCTGCTGCCGGTGCTGCTGATCCTCGGCGGGCTCCTCTTCGACTGGCTCGCCCCGCCCAACTTCACCGCCGTGCCCCTGTTCGTGGCCGCGCCGCTGATCGCCGCGCCGTTCTTCTCGCTGGCCAGTACGGTCCGTACGGGCGTGGCCGCGGTCCTCTCCGTCATCGCGATGCGGCTCTCCGACGGGACGTCCACCGAGGTCGTCCCGGTCATCGAGCTGATCACCGTCCTCACCGCCTCGGCCCTGGCCCTCGTCATCAACGGGGTCGTGCGCCGCAGCAACGAGCAGCTGGCCTCGGCGCGGGTCATCGCGGAGACCGCCATGCGGGCCGTGCTGCCGACCCCGGCGGAGCGGATCGGCGGGCTCCAGGTGGCCGCGCGGTACGAGGCGGCGCAGGCGGACGAGTTCGTCGGCGGGGACCTGTTCGCGGTGGCGGACACCCCGTACGGCGTACGCCTGGTCGTCGGTGACGTGCGCGGCAAGGGGCTGGACGCCGTGGAGGCGGTGGCGGTGATCATCGGCGCGTTCCGGGAGGCCGCCGAGCAGGAGCGGTCCCTGGAGGGGGTGGCGCAGCGGCTGGAGCGGGCGCTGGCGCGGGAGGGGACCCGGCGGTACGGGCTGGACGCCATGGAGGGGTTCATCACCGCCGTACTGGCCGAGATCCCGACCGGTTCGGCCTCGCTGCGGCTGGTCAACCGCGGCCACCCCGAGCCGATCCTGCTCCACGCGGACGGGGCCCTGGAGGTCCTCGCGCCGTCCGAGCCCGCGCTGCCGCTGGGGATGGACCTCGGCGTGTGGCCCGACCGGGCCGACGAGTGGGAGCTGCCCGCCGGTTCGACGCTGCTCGCCTTCACGGACGGCCTCTCCGAGGCGCGGGACGCGAACGGGGCCTTCTACGACCCGGCGGCCCGGCTGCGCGGCCGGATCTTCCCCGGCCCCCAGGAGCTGCTCTCGGCGCTCACCGACGACGTACGGCTGCACACCGGGGGGCGGTCGACGGACGACATGGCGCTGCTCGCGGTCAGCCGGCCGGCGGAGGGACAGCCGCCGCGACGGACGACGGTGAAGATCGTCGGCCGGGGCGATGACACGGTGCGTAGTTGAAGGGCGCCGCTCCGCATAACATTTGACACACCGTCAGAAAAAGAGGTGTGGCCGAGTGGCCGTCAGGACGCCCGATTCAGACCGCTTGTGGGTGGTAAGTCCCTGCTGTAGCCGTTAATGATCAACAGGAACAGCTTGGAATCGGGCCCGTCTGTCTATTAACGTTCGATAACGCAGCGCGGTCGTCACAGCCGTCGTCAGAGACGGCGCCGTGCGCGAGCGCCGAATCCCGCAAGGGAACCGGGGAACCACCTACATGGGGTGAATCGGACGCCTGTGTCTCGTGAGAGACGGAGGGGCCCGTAGGAGACCTTCCTGCTCCGAACCCGTCAGCTAACCCGGTAGGCGAGAAGGAAGGAAAGGAGTGCGCCCACGTGGCGTCCAACAAGCCTGCCCCTGAGGCCCCGTCACCCTTCAGTGCCGATACCTTCGGTGACGAGGAGCGCACCTGGGAGGAGTGGAACCCCACCGCGGAGTCCATCCGTCCCGTGCGCGGCAAGCACCGCGTGGCCAAGCAGCGAGGCCTCGCCCGTAGCTCCACCGTCCTCGGGGTCGGCGTCATAGCGGCCGTCGGCGCGGGTGGCATGGCCACCGCCCAGAGCAAGCCGCCGGTCTCCATCTCTCTTCCCGATTCCATCGCGGACAACCTCCCCGACGCCAAGTCCCTTCCCGGCGTCGGCGTGTTCATGTCCGGCGACGACACCGCCGAGGCCGCGCCGGTCGCCGCCGCACCGCTGACCTCCGCGGGCATCACGACCGCCGAGGCCGAGCAGGGCACCACCGATGCGGGCGAGGCCCTGCGCGCCCGCATCCTCCAGCAGGCCGAGCAGCAGCAGGCCAGCGCCGACGCCGAGGCCAAGGCCGCCGAGGAGAAGGCCGCGGCCGAGAAGGCCGCCGCCGAGGCGAAGAAGCAGCAGGACGCGGCGGAGGCCGAGGCCAAGGCCAAGATCGCCGCCGAGAAGAAGGCGGCCGAGGAAGCGGCGAAGAAGAAGGCCGAGGAAGAGCGCCTCGCCAAGCTCCGCGCCAGCTACACCCTGCCCGCCTCCTCGTACACGATCACCTCGACCTACGGTCAGTCCGGCGCGCTGTGGTCCTCCGGCCAGCACACCGGCACGGACTTCGCCGGGGCGGCCGGTTCGCCGCTCAAGGCCGTGCACAGCGGCACGATCACGGCGGCCGGCTGGGCCCAGTCGTACGGCTACCGCACGGTCCTCCAGCTGGAGGACGGCACGGAGATCTGGTACGCCCACCAGTCCTCGATCGACGTCTCGGTCGGCCAGCAGGTCAGCACCGGCGACACCATCGGCCGCATGGGCGCCACCGGCAACGTGACCGGTGTCCACCTCCACCTGGAGGTCCGCACCGCCGGTGGCTCGGCCATGGACCCGATCGCCTGGCTGAACAGCAAGGGCCTCTCCGTCTGAGGTCCCCACTCCCGCGCCCGCCCGTTCGTTCGCGGGCGCGGGGACCGCACGGCTGAGCGTGTGCGTTGCCGCACGGCAGAGTGCGTGCGTTGCCGCACCGCTGAGCGCGTACGTTGCCGCACTGCCGAGTCCGTGCGTTGCCGCGCCGCCGTCGCGCGAGACGGTAACCGCGCGCGGTCGTGCCCCCGAAACCCCGGCAGCCCTGACGCTCACCCCCCGACGTCAGGGCTGCCGGTCTGCCCGGGTCCGCGGCAGGACGTGGAATACCCAGCTCCACCACCGCCGTTGAACACGCACATGACTTCTCTGCGCACACTCGGCAGCTCCGGCCTCCAGGTCTTCCCCCTCTCCCTCGGCGGCAACGTCTTCGGCTGGACGGCCGACGAGGACCAGTCCTTCGCCGTCCTGGA
Source organism: Streptomyces sp. NPDC007346 (assembly GCF_040703535.1). Taxonomy (NCBI): domain Bacteria; kingdom Bacillati; phylum Actinomycetota; class Actinomycetes; order Kitasatosporales; family Streptomycetaceae; genus Streptomyces; species Streptomyces sp. NPDC007346. Next base: position 19,451 of record NZ_JBEYKR010000022.1, on the reverse strand, counting down.
CGCGTACGCCGCGGCCGGCGGCAACTTCGTCGACACCGCCGACGCCTACAGCGCCTGGATCGAGGGCAACCACGGCGGCGAGTCGGAGACCGTCATCGGCAAGTGGCTCGCCTCGCGCTCCAACCGCTCCGACATCGTCGTGGCCACCAAGGTCGGCGCCCACCCCGACTACAAGGGGCTCTCCGCCGCCACCATCAAGGCCGCGGCCGAGCAGTCGCTGCGCCGCCTGGGCACCGACCACATCGACCTCTACTACACGCACTTCGACGACGAGACCGTCCCGGTCGAGGAGATCATCACCGCCCTCGACCAGCTGGTGAAGGACGGGAAGGTGCGCCACATCGCCGCCTCCAACATCAGCCCGGAGCGGTTGCAGGCCTCCCTGGACTTCTCCGAACGGGAGGGCCTGGCCCGGTACGTCGCGCTCCAGCCGCACTACAACCTGGTCTCCCGCACCACCTACGAGGGCCCGCTCCAGGAGACCGCCGCCCGCGCCGGTCTCGCCGCCGTCCCGTACTTCGCGCTGGCCTCCGGCTTCCTCACCGGCAAGTACCGCCCCGGTGCGACCGTGGAGAGCGCCCGCTCGGAGAAGGCGGGCGAGCACCTGGAGTCGGAGCGCGGCCGCAAGGTGCTGGCCGCCCTCGACAAGGTCGCCACGGAACGGGGTGCCGAGATCGCCACGGTCGCCCTCGCCTGGCTCGCCGCCCGCCCGACGGTCGCGGCCCCGATCGCCTCGGCCCGCACGGTCGAACAGCTCCCGGCCTTGCTGGCCGTCGCGGAGCTGGAGCTGACGGAGTCGGAGCTGGCGACCCTCACGGAGGCGTCGGCCTGAGCCGGCCCGCCTGAACCGCCTTACGGGGGAGGCGGGGTGGGGCCGTGGTGGCCGTGGTGGCCGTGGTGGCCGTGGTGGCTGTGTTGGCCGTACGGGTACGGCTGCGGGGGCGGGCTGCCGTACGCGGCTCCGTAGCCCTGGCCGTACCCGTACCCCTGGCTCTGCCCGTAGCCGTACCCCTGCCCCTGCCCCTGCCCGTACGGCATCGGCGGTCCGAGGTACGGGCGGGGGCGCGGGCCCGTGCCGGTCATGCGGGCCGCGTGGGTGAGGGCCGGGGCCGCGATGTCCCGGCGCTGCCAGAGGTGGTGCAGCAGCTCCCGCTCCCGCTCGGCGAAGTCCGGGCCCGCCGCGTCGTGGCGGGCCCGGCGGCGCAGCCCGGCCAGGGTGGTCGCGAACGACTCGTACTCGGCGACCGCGCGGGCCGCCGCCCGGCCCCGGGAGCGGTCCTGCTTCCCGTGCCAGTGCCGGGCCAGGTCGCGGGCCACGCCCCGGGTGCGCATCGAGGCGAGGGCCAGGGGTTCGGCCGGGGTCAGCCAGCCGGCCGTGGCGTACGCGGGGAGTTCGGCGGCGAGCGTCCGCAGCTCCCGCCGGCGCCACCAGATCGCCAGCCAGGTCACCAGCGCGAACACCGGGACCATCACCACCGCGTACACCGCGTAGAAGCCGTACGGGCCGAAGGCCGACGAGCCGTTCCACAGGGCGTGCAGGCCCATCGCGCACAGCAGACCGAGCAGCGGCAGGGCGATGCGGCGGACCCGGTGGTGGCGGGCGCTGATGGCCGCGAAGCCGAAGCCGAGGCCGGTGAGGACCGTGAACAGCGGATGCGCGAACGGTGACATCACGATCCGTACGAAGAACGTGCCGGCGGTCACCGAGACGATCCCGGAGCTGCCCAGCTGCTGGTCCTCGTCGAAGGCGTTGCCCAGGTAGAGGATGTTCTCGGTGAAGGCGAAGCCGGTCGCGGTGAAGCCGGCGACCACGACGCCGTCGACCACGCCCCGGAACTCGCGTCTGCGGAAGACGAAGATCAGCAGGACGGAGACGGCCTTGGCGCTCTCCTCCACGACCGGGGCGATCACCGTCGCCCCCAGGGTGTCGGCGCTCGTCGGGTCGGCCGTCGCGGTGGCCACCCAGCGCATCGCGAACGAGTTGGCGATGATCGCGACGAGTGCGGCGGCGCACGCGCCCCAGGCGAAGGAGAAGATCAGGTTCCGCCAGGGGCCCGGTTCGACCCGGTCCAGCCAGCGGAAGGCGGCCATCAGGAGCGGCACCGGCAGCACCGCCAGGCCGAGGCCGACGAGGAACCCCTCCGGGCCCGTCTGCTCGCGGACCAGGGCGAGGATCAGCAGCCCGCACAGCGCGAGCGCCACGATCACCGCCCCGGCGCGGAACACCTTGCTGCGCCACACCATGCCGACGCGGCGCGGCCGGTACGTCCACCGGCCGCGCTCCGGCACGGCGCCCAGCACCTCCTCGAACCGCTGCTCGTGGAGGACCGGGACCGCCGGCTGCCGCTGCTGGTACTGCACGGAACCGTCGGACACTCCTCGACCCTAACGAGGACCACCGACACCCGGCGACGTCGCATCCGGCCAGGACCTGGCGTACGCCGCCGCGTCAGACGCGGGCGAACAGCAGGTCGTGGACGACGTGGCCCTTGTCCAGGCCCTGGCCCTCGAAGCGGGTCAGCGGCCGGAACGCCGGACGCGGCGCGTATCCGCCGTCCGCCGCCGTGTTCTCGAAGCGGGGGTGCGCGGTCAGCACCTCCAGCATCTGCTCCGCGTACGGCTCCCAGTCCGTCGCGCAGTGGACGACCGCGCCGGGCTTCAGCACCGGGGCCACCAGGTCCAGGAACTCGGGCTGGATCAGCCGCCGCTTGTGGTGGCGGGCCTTGGGCCACGGGTCGGGGAAGTAGACCCGCAGGCCGTCGAGCGACTCGGGGGCCAGCATCTCGCGGAGCAGGATGACCGCGTCGCCGTTGGCCACCCGGACGTTGGTCGAGCCCGCCTTGTCCGCGAGGCCCAGCAGGTTGCCCTGGCCGGGGGTGTGGACGTCGACGGCGAGGATGCCGGTGCCCGGGTCGTCGGCCGCCATCTGCGCGGTGGCCTCGCCCATGCCGAAACCGATCTCCAGGACGACCGGCAGGCCGTCGAAGAGCTGGTCCAGGTCCAGGACGCGCTTCCCGTCGATGTCCAGGCCCCACCGGGGCCACAGCCGCTCCAGGGCGTCCTGCTGACCGGTGGTGACCCGGCTGCGGCGCGGCTGGAAGCTGCGGATGCGGCGCTCGTGGTGCGAGCCGGCCGGGTCGGCGGCGGGGCCGCCGGGGAAGCGGGGCTCCTGGCGCAGCCGGCGCTGGCGCTCGAAGGAGGCGGCCCGCAGCGCGGCGGCTTCGTCGGCCGTGACGTCGGCGGCCGTCGATCCGGTCGCGGAGCCGGTCACGGTCGTGGTGGCGTCGTCGGTCACGGTCACGGCGTCGGCCACGGTGGCGTCGTCGGTCGCGGAGCCGGACACGGTCGCGGCGTCGGCCGTGCCCGGTGCCGGGGCGGCCTCGGGCGTCGCGGTAGCGTCGGTCGCTTCGGGGGCCGGTGCGGTGGTGGGGTTCGGAGGCTGCTCAGACACAATGACCCGATTCTACGGCGGGCGGCCTCCACCCCGTCCCCTGAGCCCGGTGCAGCGCCCGCCGCGCCACCTCCCGCCCGATCGGCAGGGAGGCCGTCGCGGCGGGCGAGGGGGCGTTGAGCACGTGCACGGTGTGCGGGGCCTCGCGGATCAGGAAGTCGTCGACCAGCGTGCCGTCCTTCAGCACCGCCTGGGCCCGGACCCCGGCGGGCGACGGGCGCAGGTCCTCCTCCCGCACCGCGGGGAGCAGCCGCCGGACGGCCCGGGTGAAGGCGGGCTTCGAGAGCGAGCGGTGCACCTCGCCCGCCCCGTACCGCCAGTGCCTGCGGGCGATGCGCCAGGTGCCCGGCCAGCTCAGCGTGGACAGCAGTTCGCCGGGGCGCACCACCGGCCAGCCGTACCCCTCGCGGGCCAGGGCGGGGACCGCGTTCGGCCCGACGTGGACCGAGCCGTCGATCCCCCGGGTCAGGTGGACGCCGAGGAAGGGGAAGGCCGGGTCCGGCACCGGGTAGACCAGGCCGCGCACCAGCTCGGGGCGGGCCAGCTCGTAGTACTCGCCCCGGAACGGCACGATCCGCACCCCCGGGTCGTCGCCCGCCAGCCGGGCCACCCGGTCGCTGTGCAGCCCCGCGCAGTTGACCAGGGTCCGGGCGCGGACGACCAGGCCGTCCGCCGTGCGCACCGCCACGCCCCAGGGGCGCCGGTCCATCGCGGTGACCTCCGCCCCGTACCGCACGACGCCGCCCGCTGCGGTGACCTCCGTCGCGAGGCGGGTGGCGACGGCGGTGAAGTCGCAGACGCCCGTGGTGGCGACCCGGATCGCGGCCAGGCCCCGGACCTCGGGCTCGTACTCGGCGATCTGCGCCGGGCCCAGCTCCCGCACGGGCAGTCCGTGCTCGCGGCCGCGCTGGACCAGGCTGTGCAGGCGGGGCAGCTCGGAGCGGTCGGTGGCGACGATCAGTTTGCCGGTGGTGGCGTGGGCGATCCCGTGCTCGGCGCAGAAGTCGGCCAGCTCGGCGGAGCCGCGCAGCGCGTACCGCGCCTTGAGCGAACCGGGGCGGTAGTAGATCCCGCTGTGGACCACTCCGCTGTTGCGTCCGGTCTGGTGGCGGGCGGGGCCGTGCTCCTTCTCCAGGACCGTCACCCGGGTGCCCGGAGCGGACCGCTGAAGGGCGTACGCGGTCGACAGACCGACGATCCCGCCGCCGATCACCAGCACATCGCAGTCGTACGCCGCGTGCGTCATCATCACGCCACCTCCCACCCCGATAGTGCACTGACCCACTGACAACGGGCTCAAACCCGATCCGGCCGGGGCGTGGCGCACACCCGGACCGGCACCGCTCGGGCCGTGGCCGCCAGGTCAGACCTGGGTCACCAGCAGCGGGCGGGCCCGCTCCCGCAGCTCGGCGACGCGCGGCTCGTCCCCGTACGGTTCGAGCCGGTGGAGCAGGTCGCGTACGTACTCCGTGGTGCGCGCCGAGGAGATCCGCCCGGCCACCTCCACCGCCCGGGTGCCGGCCGCGCAGGCCGCGTCCAGGTTCCCCGACTCCAGCTCGGCGACGGCGGAGACGACGAGCCGCAGTCCGTGGCTGCGGACGAACTCGTCGGTCGGCCGGGAGAGCGCCTGCTCGGTGAAGCGCCTCACCTGCCGGGGCGCCTTGAGGTCGCGGTAGCACTCGGCGGCGTCCGCGGCGAACCGGTCGTAGCTGTAGAAGCCGAGCCAGGGCGGGTCGGCGTCGCCCGACCGGGACCGCTCCAGCCAGCTCTCGGCGCCCTTGAGCGCGGCCCCCGCGGCCGGTGCGTCGCCGGCCTTCGCATGGGCGCGGGCCTCCACCAGCCGGAAGAAGCTCATGGTGCGGGCGGTGGCCAGGCCCCGGTTGCGCTCCACGGCGGCCTGGGCGAGGTCGACGCCCTCGTCGGCGAAGCCGCGGTAGGTCGCCTGGAGGGACATCGAGGCGAGGACATAGCCGCCGAGCGGTACGTCGGCGGCGGCGCGGGCCAGGCGCAGGGCCTGGATGTAGTAGCGCTGGGCGGCCTCCTGCTGGCCGGTGTCGAACGCCATCCAGCCCGCGAGCCGGGTCAGCTCGGCGGACGCGCCGAACAGGGCCCGGCCCACCTCGTCGGTGTACGAGCCCAGCAGCAGGGGTGCCGCGTCGACGCGTAAGCACTCGGGGACCATGGAGGAACGCCAGTCGCCGCCGCCGTACTTGGAGTCCCAGCGCCGGGCGTCCTGGGCCGCCTCGCGCAGCTTCATCACATCGCTGTGCCCCACCCGCAGCGGCGAGGCGTCCGCGACGGACTCCGGGCCGGGCTGCACGGGCACGGAGGTGCTCGGCGTGCCCCCGGGTGTGTGCGGGATGTGTGCGCCGCGGCCGTCCGGTGCGCCCTGCGGTCCGCGGGGACCGGGCGCGCCGGGGGAGCCCTGGCGGGCGCCGAGGATCGCCGCCTGTGCCGCCGTCGGGTCGCGGGCGACCGACGGATCGGCGGGGGTTATCAGCCAGCGGGACGCGGGGGTCGCGTAGGCGCTCACCGCGAACGAACCGGCCAGCGACTGCCAGATCCCGCCGCCGCCCCTGCGCCCGGCCAGATCCAGCCGGTACAGCTCGGTCGCCGACCTGACCGCCTCCCCCACGTCCCGGGGGAAGGCGAGGCCGACCTCCGGCGCGGGGTCCGCGTCGGCGAGACCGATCTCGTGCAGCGGGACCGGCCGGCCGAGCTTGGCCCCGATCGCCGCCGCGATCAGATGGGGCGCCGCGCCCTGCGGCACCATCCCCTTGGCGACCCACCGGGCCACCGAGGTCTTGTCGTAGCGAAGTGTCAGCCCGCGCTGTGCTCCGAGGTCGTTGACCCGCCGGGCGAGCCCGGCGTTACTGATTCCCGCGAGGGCGAGAACCGTGCCGAGCTTCTCGTTCGGCCCGCGTTGCTCCCTGGACATGCGCCACCCCTCGACACACAGACAGCCGCCGCGTCACCGAGGACGGCGCGCGGCATTCGTACCGATGCTCCCCAGGTTCGAACCCTCGTACTCCGCCTGCACACGCACGTGGCCGAGCCCCGAGGAATATGCCCCTCTGCTGAGAACACCAGTAAACACAGCGTAGTTCTCCCCATCCCTACCGTTAAGGGGCCAACGTCCCTATGGCGGGATTGTTGTCCGTGCGGGCGGCCGGGACCGCGCTCCGGGGGTGCGCGTACCGGGGCGGGGCGTGCTCCTGGTGTGTGGCCGTGCGCCCGGCCGTGCGCTCTGGCCCGGCGCGTGCGGGAGGGGCTTGGCTGAGTACCGCGTGGGTCGGCTCACTGCACTGGACTCAGTGGGCTGGGGGATACCGCCGCTCCATTCCCCGCGGGCGGCGGACCGGTCCGGGAGGTGAGGCCCACCTCCCGGACTGTGCGTGGAAGGGTCCGCCGCGGGGACGCGGACAGGTGTGCGCGGGCGGCGGAGCCTCATAAGAATGGCTGAATATCGACTGTCCGGTGATGGTCTGGCCAACGGTCCGACTATGGCCGGATATCGACCGCTCTCCCGGGGCGCTACCCGCCCCTACCGCTCTCCCGCCCGGGACGGGCCGCCGCGCGGCCCACGACCGCGCTTCTGCCGTTAACTCCCGGAATCAGCACTTCCGTTGCCGGTGGTGAGGTGAAGGCGACGGCGGGTACGGTGCCCGGCTCATGCCAGGGGCGCATGCTCATCCGGCGTGCGCTGCCCGTACACCCTCTCCTGCGGCCCCGTCGTGGCAGCATGTCCCGCAGCGGCGATTCGGCTCGGTACAGTGCGCCGCTTGTCCACAGCCTGTGGAGGCGGCGATGCGTTGGTTGGTGGGATGGAGCAGTATCGCCGCGAGCTTCGGCACCGTCGGGGCGGTCGGCAACGGCGGTGAGGGGCGCACGGTCCACCCCGTGGGCTCCCAACTCCTGTGGGGCGACCCCGATCCGCTGTGGGCGGTCGGCGACTGGCGCCCCGACGAGATCCGGGTCATCGGCGTCGCGACCCCCGAAGGCGCCCCCACCGCCCGCCTCGCCGTCCTCGGCTGCTGCGGGGCCACCGACGAGCAGCTGCGCGTCGGGCTGCTCTCCGCGCGCGGCGGAGCGATGCGCCACCTCACCGCCTGGCCGGGCAGCTACACCGCCGTCGTCCAGATCGGCCGCCGCATCACCGTCGCCGGCGACCTGGCGGGCGCCCGGCCCGTCTTCCACACCCCCTGGGCCAACGGCACCGCCTACGCCACCGCCGCCCTGCCGCTCGCCGACCTCATCGAGGCCCAGCTCGACATCGGCCACCTCGCCGCCCTGCTCGCCTGCCCGGAGACGCCCGAGGCGCTCGGCGACGGCACCCCGTACGCCGGGGTGAAGCGGGTCCCGCCGGGCCACGCGCTCATCCTGCGGGAGGGCTCCCGGGAGATCACCGGGTACGAGGCCGTCGCCTCCCTCGCCGTCGCCGCGCCCCAGGCCGACCCGGTGCACGCGGTGGAGGGCGTACGGGACGCGCTCGTCGAAGCCGTACGCGCCCGGCTCACCGCGCCCCGCCACGCCCCCGAGACCCTGCCGCCGGACCCGGGGCCCGTCCCCGGCATGGGGCCCGCCGACCGCCGCGCGGCCCGGGGCGCCCCCGTGGCCGGAATCGGCGCCGACCTCTCCGGCGGCAGCGCCTCCGCCACCCTCGCGCTGCTCGCCTCCGGGCTGCCCGGACTGCCCGGCACCCTCCTGGGCCACGGCACCGGGGCGGGGGAGCGGCTGCTCGCCGTCACCTTCAACGACCTCACCACCCGCGGCCACGAGGACGAGCTGGAGCGCGCCCGCGCCATCGCCGCCAACCCGCGCCTGCACCACGTGGTGGTCGCGGCCGGCGAAGAGGCCCTCCCGTACGCGTCGTTGGGGGCGGGCGCGCTCACCGACGAACCGGGCCCCTCCCTCGTCGTCGCCGAACGCCACCGCCGCCGCCTCGCCGCGGGCAGCGCCGACCACCTGGTGGGGCACGGCGCCCGGCAGGTCCTGGACGCCCACCCGGCCCGCCTCGCCGACCTCCTGATGGACCGGCGCAGGCGCCACCTCCTGCGCCCCGTCGCCGCCCTCACCAAGGCCGAAGGCCCCACGGCGCACTCCCTGTTCGTCCCGCTGACGCTCTACCGCGCCGCCCGCCGCCTGGCCCGTACGTCGTACCGCACCGGCCTGGAGACCGCCGCCGCACTCCTGCCCGACGCCAACCGGTACGCCCCCGACCTCGCCACCCCCGCCGACGCCTCGCTGGCCGCCCTCGCCTGGTCGCGTCCGGGGCCCGCGGCGCGCTGGCTGACGGGCGAGGCGCTGGCCGAAGTATCGGTTCGCCTCCAGGAGGCGGCGATCCGGCCCACCTCCGTGCAGCGCCCCGGCGAGGCCCGCGCCCGCGCCGCCCTCGCCCGCAGCGCCGCCGACCACCGCATCCTGGAGCAGGCCGCCGAGATCCGCAGCCAGCGCCTGCACGCCCCGTTCCTGGACAACCAGGTGGTCCGGGCGGCCCGTGCGCTGCCCGAGTCGCTCCGGGTCCAGCCGGGCGCCCGCGCCGCGATCCTGCGCCGGGTGCTGGGCGGGGCGGGCATCCACGACCTGCCGCCCGGCTGGGGCGCCCCGTCCCAGGCCACCTCCACCGCCGTCACCCGCACCGGGCTGCGCACCGCGCTGCCCGACCTGATGGCCCTGTTCGACGCCCCGCTCCTCGCCGACGCGGGCCTGGTCGAGGCGCGGGTGGTCCGCAAGGCCCTGCGCGCGGCCTCCGAGGGCGAGCCGCTCCCGCTGGACGGCCTGGCGGAGCTGGCCTCCACCGAGCTGTGGCTGCGCCGCCTGCTGGCCCGCCGGGGCACCTGCTGGACGGGGACGGCGGCGCCGCGCCAGCGCGCGGTGGCGGGCGGAGTGGTCCCCTCCCGGCGCACACTCCAGCCCTGACGGGAGGGTTCCCTCTCCAGCCCTGACGGGAGGGCGCTCTCTCCCGAGCTGGCTCAGGTACAGCTGATCCGGGACTCCGCCCAGTCGGCCAGGGCCACCGTGCCCCACGGTCCCTCGGGCTCCACCACGAGCCGGATCGACTCCTGACCGCCGATGTCGACGCCGACCGGCACGGCGGGAGCCCCGCCCTCCATCACGGGGGAGCGCCACAACCGCGTCCTGTCCCCGCCGAACACGGAGAAGCGCACCGCTCCGAGCCCCATCGTCAGGTCGTCCACGCCGACCATCGCCTCGTAGCGGGTGCACGGGCGGTTGAGCCGGATGGTGACGGAGGACCGGGCGTGCACGGTCACCCCGTGCGCGTACCGCGTCTGGGCGATCGACAGGTTCGTACGCTGCCAGACCCAGCTGCTCCGCCCCGCCACCACCTCCGGCTCGGTGTGGTCGCCGAGCAGGGAGTACGCGAGCTCGCTGACCTGGTAGACGGTCGGGGCGGGCGGCGGCGGGGGCGGCGGCTCAGGGCTCGGCGCGGGCGGCGGGGGCTCCGGGCTCGGCGCGGGCTCCGGCGGCGCGGGGGACGGCGTGGGCGCGGGGCTCGGCGGCGCGGGGGAGCGCGTGGGCGCGGGGCTCTGCGGCGGCGCCGGCTCCGCCTCGGGGGGCGTCGGCTCCGGCTCCGGGGCGAGCTCCGGGGCGGGTGAGGCGGGCGGTACGGGTACGGGGGCGGGCGCGACCGGAGGCTCCGGCTCGGGCTTCGGCGCGGGCGGCTTCGGCGCCGGGATCGCGGGCGCCACCACCGGGGGCTTCGCGACGGGCCTGGGCTCCGGCTGGTCGTCACCGACGAGCGCCCACACCAGACCGGCGGCGGCGGCCACGGCGACGGCCGCCGCGATCCCGGCCTTGGCGGGCGCGCCGAGCCCTTCCGCGGCGGCGGCGCCCCCGGAGGAGCCCGCGGCGGACCCCGATCCGGTGGCGGCTCCACCCGAGGCGGCGATCTGGCCGGTGGCAGCGGCGGCGGCCCCCGCCCCGGCGGCGCCGACGGCACCGCCGGCCACGACGCCCGCGGCCTTGAGCGAGTACCCGGCGGCGAACCAGCCGATGACCGCGATCGGCAGCAGCGCCGGAATCCCGGCGTTCACATGCTCCAGCTCACCCGCGGCCACCCGGCACTTCGCGCACGTGTCGAGGTGCTTGCGCAGCCCGCGCTCGGCCCGTATCCGCAGCCCGCCCCGGGCATAGGCGCCGAGCCGGTCGGCGTACCGCGCGCAGTCGCCCCCGGACGTGAGCGCCTGGCTCACATGGGCCTGGAGATACGCCTGCTTGAGCCCTTCGCGGGCCCGACTGGCCAGTACGGCGGTGGCGTTGGCGGTCAGGCCGAACAGCGGGGCGATCTCGCTGGGCGACTCCTCCTCCACCGTGGTGTGCCAGAGCACGGCCTGCCAGCGCTCCGGCAGGCTCCGGAACGCCTCCATCGCCATCGACTGCTCGGCCTCGTGCATCGCCAGCACATCGGCGCCCAGGTCGAGGGTGCCGTCGTCGGCGAGCTCCGAGGTGCGGGAGGCCTGCGCGGCGAACACCGCGAAGTCGTCGACGAGTTGCTCCCGCCTGGCGCTCTTCGTCCAGGCGGCGGCGACATGGCGGACGGCGGTCATCAGGTAGGCCCGGACGGCCTCCTGCGGCCCCTTCCCGCCCCGTACGGCCTGGAGGGTGCGCGCGAACACCTCGGCGGTCAGGTCGTCGGCGGTGTGCCCGTCCCGGCAGCAGCTGCGGGCATACCGGCGAACCGCGCCCGAGTGGCGCCGGAACAGCTCCTCGTAGGCGAGGTTGTCCCCGTTGCGCATGCCCTCGATCAGCTGGGCGTCGGACAGTCCCGCGTCGGACTGCCCGGCGTCGGGGTGACCGCCGCGGCCCTCACGCTGGGACGGCACCGCGTACGCGCCGAGCCCGCCGGGCGCGCCTCCGCCGGGTGCGTCCCCACCGGAGGCGTCGTCCTCGGCGAAGGCCGGCCACGGACCGGGCAGTACGGTGCCGCCCTCGGCCCCACCGTCCGAACCGTCCGCCGGCCCACGCCCTGCCTGGGCCGGCACCTGCCCGGACGGCGTCCCGTCGGCCTTCGTGCCCCCGCCCGCCGCAGCGATCTCGCCGAGCGGCTCTTCCTGCTGCTCGTTACCGCCCATCGCGGAAGCCCCCGTATACACCCTTGGACCCGAATACCGGCCAAGAGTGCCACATGGCTCAATCGCGATGGGCCCTCACTCCTGCCAACCACTCATCCGGGGTGTTCTCCGAATGCGCGTGCTAGAGCCTCCCCCTTTCGAGGAATGATTCCCCGCCGTTTCTCCTACCGCTACATGAGACAGGCCATCAGGTCGTCAGGCAGCGGCAGGCCGGCAGAGGGCCAGTCCACCGGAGCGGCAGGGCATCAGTCCACCGGAGCGGCGGAACGGCGCAGGACGGCAGAACAGCGCAGGACAGCAGAACGGCGTAGGACGGCAGAGCGGTAGGACGACAGAGCGTCAGACCGCGGGCCGGGACCGCAGTCCCTCCAGCAGGATGTCCAGCAGCCGGGCCGAAGCCGCCGCCTGCTGGGCGGCGTCCGGCAGCGACGGGGCGGCCGTGGCGATGACCAGCAGCACATCGGCCACCGTCACATCCCCGCGCAGCTCACCCGACTCCCTCGCCCGGTCCACCAGCCGGCCCACGACCTCCAGCAGCTCGGCCGCGCCCGAATCCTCACCGAGGTCGTCGAGCCCGTCCCCGCTCCCGTCCACGCTCCCGGTGCGCCGGCCGATGACACGGAAGTCGGCCTGGGGCACGCCCTGCCGCTGCTGCGGAACACGGGCCTCGTCCCCCGCCTCACCCGCAACCGGCTCCTCCGCGTCCACCCCGACCCGCAGCACCTGCGGCGGCAGCAGCCTGCCCGCCCCCGACGCCACCGACGTCCGCAGGAAGCGGGAGAGCGCCGACCAGGGCTCCTCCTCCTGCCCCAGAGCCGCACGCGCCTGCTCGGTCAGCCGGGAGGTCTCCTCCTCGGCTATCCGCCGCACCAGCACGTCCTTGCTGGGGAACCGCCGGTAGACGGTGCCGACCCCGACCCGGGCGCGGCGTGCCACGTCCTCCATCGGGGCGCCGTACCCCAGCTCCCCGAACACCTCGCGCGCGGCCCGCAGCACATGCTCCAGATTGCGCTGCGCGTCGACGCGCAGCGGAGCCGAACGCGGAGCGCTCGCGGGTGGAGTGGGCGCCGGCCCGCTCGCAGCGGGACCGGCCGGAGCCGATACCGTCGCGGCCGCTCCGATCGCCGCCGCGCTCACCGCGGCCGCGGAGCGCACCGCGTCGGCCGAGCTCATGAGACCGAGCGCTCCCACGGAGCCCAGACGTCCGTGGTCCATGGACGTGTGCGAGCGCGTGGACTGCCCCTGTGAATCCTGAATCTGCATAACTTCCCCCGGTTATGGCGTCTCCCCCCGGAGACTTCCCCGCCGTGTCAGTCGGTGAGTGAGCACAACGAAATCCGCACCCGACTCCCAACGGGTTACGAACATAGTTGAGCCTGCGTCAATTCAGAAGGGGGTAGTTCCGCATGGTGAGCCCCCCGATCGGAGCAGGAGCGCGCCGATCCCCTGCCCGCCCCCGCCCGCTCGTCCCCCGCACAGCACCTGACCTGCATGGCTTCCCCCTCGTCCGGCCTGCCGGACGGGACCGCCCCGCAGGACCGTCCGGTCACACAATTTGCCGGGCCTGTGGACAAACCACCGACTCCGTTGCGTCATGGGGTGGTGATGGCTCCAGATTCCCGGGGGACGACCCCCGGCACCCGGCCAGGTGTGCGCATTCTCGTCGTCGGCGGCGGCTACGTCGGGATGTACACAGCGCTGCGTCTCCAGCGGAAGTTGAAGCGGAGACTCAGGAGCGGGGACGCCGAGATCGTGGTCGTCACGCCCGAGCCGTACATGACGTACCAGCCCTTCCTCCCCGAAGCGGCCGCCGGCTCGATCTCGCCGCGCCACGTGGTCGTGCCGCTGCGCCGCGTCCTGAACCGCTGCACGATCGTCATCGGCCGGGCCGAACGCATCGACCACGCCAAGCGCACGGCGACCGTCACCACCCTGGCCACGGCACAGGACGGCACCGGCGCCCTGGAGATCGGGTACGACGAGATCGTCATCGCCCCCGGCTCCGTGTCGCGCACCCTCCCCGTGCCCGGCCTCGCCGACTTCGGCATCGGGTTCAAGACCGTCGAGGAAGCCATCGGGCTGCGCAACCACGTCATCGAACAGATGGACATCGCGTCCGCCACCCGCGACCCCGAGATCCGTGACGCCGCACTCACCTTCGTCTTCGTCGGCGGCGGTTACGCGGGGGTGGAGGCGCTCGCCGAGCTGGAGGACATGGCCCGCTACACCGCGCGGTACCACCACAACATCAAGCCCACGGACCTGAGATGGGTCCTGGTCGAGGCCTCCGACCGCATCCTCCCCGAGGTCGGTGAGGCCATGGGCCGGTACGCCGTCGGAGAGCTGCGCGGCCGCGGCGTCGACGTACGCCTCGACACACGCCTGGAGACCTGCGAGAACCGCGTCGCCGTCCTGAGCGACGGTTCCCGCCTGCCCACCCGCACGCTCGTGTGGACCGCGGGCGTGAAGCCGGCGCCGCTCCTCGCCGACACCGACCTGCCCCTCACCGGGCGCGGCCGGCTCCGCTGCACCGCCACCCTCGGCGTCGAGGGCATGCCGCACGCCTGGGCCGCGGGCGACGCCGCCGCCGTCCCCGACCTCACCGCCGCCGAACCGGGCAAGGAGACCGCGCCCAACGCCCAGCACGCCGTCCGCCAGGCGAGGGTCCTCGCCGACAACGTCCTCGCGACGGTCGCGGGGCGCCCCCTGAAGGAGTACCGGCACACGTACGCGGGATCGGTCGCCTCCCTGGGCCTGCACAAAGGCGTCGCCCACGTCTACGGTCGCAAGCTCAAGGGTTACCCCGCCTGGCTGATGCACCGTACGTACCACCTCAGCCGGGTGCCCACGTTCAACCGGAAGGCGCGCGTCCTTGCCGAATGGACCCTGGCCGGACTCTTCAAACGGGAGATCGTCTCCCTCGGCTCGCTCGAACACCCGCGGGCCGAGTTCGCCCTCGCGGCCGGTGGTGGCTCGGTGGCTCCGCAACGCCCCGGCACCCTGCCACGCCCCGACGGCACTCCGCCACGCCCCGGCGCCGACGAGAGGCCGGAGGATCCGCCGGGCGGGCTGCCGCCGCAGACCCCCCGCTGACCGGCGGCCCGACCACCGCCTCGGCGCCGACGTACACCGTTCGGACCCCGTCCGGACAGCGACCGGACGGCAACTGTCAGTACGGTCGGTCACACTGGACGTGTGACCATAGGTGGGCCCACACCTGCACAGAGTGACCCGGCCGGCAGTGACCAACAGTGACCAGCAGCGACGCACCGAACCGACACACGAGGCCAGAAATTCCGTGAACTTCACGCGTTGGAGCGCCCGCCTTCCCGGAACGCAGCGTCGAGCCGCCGCGCGGGACGACCGCAGTCCCGTGCCCGCGGCCCGCGCCGAGTACGCCCAGGCGCAGACCGCGGCCACCCTGCCGGACGGCGCGCTTCCGGTACCACCCGAAACCACCCCCGCCCCCGCTCCGGCCGTCCCCGCCCCCGGCCTGGACGACCTCTCGGCCCGCGAGATCCTCGGCCGGCTCCCCGTCGCCGTCGCCCTGCTGCACGGCCCGGACCACCGCGTCGCGTACGTCAACGAGGCGTACGAGACCGCCTTCGGCCCCCGCGCCTGCGGCGTACCCGCCGCCGAGGCCCTGCCCGAGCTCGCCGAGCTGAGCGTGCTGCCCCTGCTGGACCAGGTCCTGCGCAGCGGCACCGCCCGTACGGTCAAGTCCCGCAGGACCGCCGAGGGCGGTTCGTACACGGTGACCTGCACCCCGGTCGCCGCCTGGAACAGCGCGGAGGCTGCGGAGGCCGAGGGCGGCACGAGCAACAAGGCCGACAAGAGCGGCAGGGTCGGCAGGGTCGGCAGGGTCGGCAGAGGAACCAAGGAGAACAAGGGAGACGGCAGAGGAGGAGAGGGCGGCGTCCTCGTCTACGCGGCCGATGTCACCGACCACGCCGAAGCCGCCGAACGCCTGCGCACCAGCGAGCGCCGCCACCGCGAAACGGCCGTCACCCTCCAGCGCTCCCTGCTCCCGCAGGAGCTGGAGCAGCCCGACGACCTCCGGATCGCCGCCACCTACCAGCCCGGCGGCACCGACGCGGCCGTCGGCGGCGACTGGTACGACGTGATCACCCTCGGCGCCGGCCGCACCGCCCTGGTGATCGGCGACGTCATGGGCCGCGGGGTCCGGGCCGCCGCCGTGATGGGCCAGCTCCGTACCGCGGTCCGCGCCTACGCCCGGCTCGACCTCCCGCCGCACGAGGTGATCCAGTTGCTCGACGGCCTCGCCTCCGAGATCGACGCCAGCCAGATCGCCACCTGCGTTTACGCCGTCCATGACCCGAACGAGGGACAGCTCGTCTACGCCTCCGCCGGCCACCTCCCGATCCTCGTCCGCGACGAGGACGGCACGGTCGACCGCGCCGCCGACCCCACGGGGCCACCCCTCGGCACCGGCGGCTGGATCCACACCTCGGGCACGATCGCGCTACCGCCCGGTTCCACCGCGGTCCTCTACACCGACGGTCTGGTCGAGCGGCGCAGCGAGGACATCGACGAGGGCGTCGCCTCCCTCGCCCGCGCGCTCTCCGGCGCCAAGGGGTCGCCGCAGGTGGTCTGCGACCGGCTGATCCGCTCGCTGGGGGTGACCGCCGAGCACGACGACGACGTGGCGGTCCTGGTGGTCCAGCACCCCGCCCGTACGGGGACGAACGCCGAGCTGTTCCACAACGCGGCGCTCGACCTCCTCGGAGGCATGGAGGCCACCCCGCGCGCCCGCGCCTTCGCCACCGGGGTCCTGACCTCCTGGCGCTTCCCCGACGAGCTCCGCGACCTCGGCGTCCTCGCCGCCAGCGAGCTGGTCGCCAACTCGCTCCAGCACGGCACCCCGCCGATGCGCCTGGGGCTGCGCCGCACGGACCGGCGGCTGATCATCGAGGTGACCGACGGCGACGACCACCTGCCGCGCCGCCGCCAGGCCGAACCGGCGGACGAGGCGGGACGCGGTATCGAGATCATCGCGTCGATCGCCACCTCCTGGGGCAGCCGCCGCACCCCGGGCGGCGGCAAGGCGGTCTGGTGCGAGTTCGCCCTGCCCCGCTGACGCGGAGCAGGGCTCTGTGACTGCGCGGGCTCGGGGCCCTGTGACTCGGCGGGACCCGGGCTCCGGGCCCTGTGATTCCGCGGATCCGGGTCCCGGGCCCAGTTGCTCCGCAGGTCCGGGCCCCGGGCCCAGTGGCTTGGCTCCGCGGGGCCAAGGCCCTGCGAGTCTCTGACCGGGAGCCGGGAGCCGGGAGCCGGGAGCCGGGAGCCGGGAGCCGGGAGCCGGGAGCCGGAGCCGGGCTCAGCGACCGGCAGTGGCGGCCGCGGCGGCCGGCGCGGTGACCGACACGGCCCGGTCGGCCGCCTCCGCAGCGCTCTCCCCGCCCTCGGGCAGCGACACCGCCACCACCCGCGAGGGAACGTTGGCCAGCGACGGCTGATCCTGTACGGGGGTGAGCCGGCGCCCCAGCCGCAGCGCGAGCACCGTGATGCCCAGCGAGAACAGCACGAACGTCACGATGTACGGGCCGTGCAGCGCCGCCCCCATCGGCCCGCCGACAGCGGGGCCGACCGCGAGCGCGAGCTGCTTGCACAGGGCGAACGCCGAGTTGTACTGCCCGACCATCGACTCCGGCGCCAGATCGGCGACCAGCGGGGCCACGGTCGGCGACAGCATCGCCTCGCCCAGCCCGAACAGCGCGTACGTCGAGATGAACGCGGCCGTCGCCATGGCCTGGCTGCCGTGACCGAGCCCCGCGTACCCTGCCACGATCCAGGCGAAGGCCCAGATGAGGCCGACCGCCGCGATGACCCGGGAGCGCCGCCGGCGCTCGACGAGCCGCAACACGACGAACTGGGCGATGACGATGACGGCGGTGTTGGCGGCCAGCGCGAAGCCGAGCGTCGAGGGCTGGATCCCGGCGGCCTCGGTGCCGTACGCGGCGAGGCCGGACTCGAACTGCCCGTAGCAGGCGAAGAAGAGCACGAACCCCAGCACGCAGAGCTGGACCATGGCCCGGTGCGAGAGCAGCGCCCGCATCCCGCCGCCCTGCGCGGCGGAACCGTCCTTCGTCAGGGCGTCCCCGAGCGGAGCCGTACGAGGCATCCGCACGCTCACCGCGACGGCACCGAGGACCACGAACATCACGGCCTCGATCAGGAACAGCAGGGTGAAGCTCGCCGGACGGCTCACGTCCACGATCTGCCCGCCGACCAGGCCACCGAGCCCGAGGCCCAGGTTCTGCAAGAAGAACTGCATGGCGAAGGCGCGCGTACGGGTGGCGGCGTCGGAGCACCGGACGAGCATCGTGGCCAGGGCCGGCTGCATCACGGCGGTGCCCGCACCGAGGACCGCGGCCGACAGCACGGCGGCCGGCACGCTGCTCGCGTACCCCAGGGCCGCGGCGCCCACGGCGGCGAGGCCGGCGGCCACCACCAGCACGGGCAGCGGGCCCCGCCGGTCGATGGCCCGCCCGGTGAACGGCAGGACGGCCAGCGCTGCCATCGCGAAGACCGCCAGCACGACTCCCGCCGTACCGGCGCCCAGATCCCGCACCTGCGCCACGTAGACGTACAGATACGGAACGGTGAACCCGAGCCCGAACGCGCTCAGCGCGCTGCCCAGCTGGATCCGCCGCAGTGCTGCGCCCATCTCCCTGGTCACACTCACCTACCTCAAGATCTCGTAGAAATCAGACTCGAAGACTTTAGCACTAAAGTTAGAAGGTGAAAACTACAGGTTGAAGGACTTCAAGGGTGCTGGGGGCGTGCCATACTGCCCGCCATGTCTGAGAGCACCGAGGAGCCCGGCCCCCACGAGCCGAGCCT
The DNA here is from genome assembly GCF_040703535.1 of Streptomyces sp. NPDC007346. Taxonomy (NCBI): domain Bacteria; kingdom Bacillati; phylum Actinomycetota; class Actinomycetes; order Kitasatosporales; family Streptomycetaceae; genus Streptomyces; species Streptomyces sp. NPDC007346. The sequence goes on along the minus strand of NZ_JBEYKR010000022.1, from coordinate 1,043 downwards.
CGACGAACAGATCGCCGCCTACCAGCGCGAGTTCCGCGACCTCGACCCCCAGGTCGAACAGGTCGTCTCCGCACTGGGCCGCCTGAACCGCCGGATGAACGTCGCGTACGGGAGACAGGTCGCCGCGCTCGGCATCAGCAACGCCGAGTGGGAGGTCCTCAAGACCCTTGTCCTGTCGGGAGCCCCCTATCGACTGGGCCCTGGCGAACTGGCGAAGCGCCTCGGCCTCACGCCGGCCGCCATGACCCACCGCATCGACCGGATGGCCGGCGAGGGTCTGGTCACCCGGGACCGCGACGAGAACAACCGGGTCCGCGTCATCGTCGAGCTGACCGACGAGGGCCGGGCGAAGTGGCTGGAGGCGATGCGCATGGCCACCGACTTCGAGGAGGACCTCCTCCAGGACCTCTCCGGCGAGGAGCGCGGAGTCCTCGGCGAGCTCCTGATCCGCCTCCTGCGCCGGGTGGAGCACGCCCAGCCGGACGCCGGCGGCCGCCTCACCGACCTGGACTGAAGGGGCCGGGAACCGGGCTTGGAGTCGGGTCCGGCTCCCGGCTCAGGTCCGGGCCCGGGGTGGGGTTGACACGCCCCCGCCCGATCCGTAAGGTTCTTCGAGTTGTCACGGGGCCGGAACGGTTCTGCGACAACCGATCCCGCCGCACACGCGGCAACCAAACTTCAGCACGACCTCCCAGTCGGGAGAATTTCGGCATGCCGGAATTCATTTCGAAGGCCCGATTATGAGCCGCCGGGAGAATCCGCTAGAGTTTGAGCGTCGGAACGGCCCAACGGCCGGGAAGACAAGCCCCGCTGACTGGGAGTCAGGCCCGAAAGGATCTGATAGAGTCGGACTCGCCGGAAAGGGAAAACGCGAAAGCGAAGAACCTGGAAAGCGCCCCGCTTCGACCGGGAATCGGACACGGAAGAGTCTGATAGAGTCGGAAACGCAGGAAAGAAGAAAACGAAGGGAAGCGCCCGGAGGGCCCCGGTGAGACGGGACCGAAGGAAGCGTCCGTTCCTTGAGAACTCAACAGCGTGCCAAA
>NZ_JBEYKR010000021.1:0-64779 GCF_040703535.1 Streptomyces sp. NPDC007346 | reverse complement strand
GTTCGATGCGTGATGCCGAGGTGATTGCTGCGGCGGACGAAGCCGGCATCGCGATGGTGTTCACCGGCATGCGCCACTTCCGTCACTGCCGGCCTCGCCCGCGCGGCCGGTCCCGGCCGGGGCGCGGCTCCGGGTGCCCGGCCTCGCCCCGTTCACCACCCCCAACGACGCGTTCTACCGGGTGGACACCGCCCTGGTGGTCCCCAAGGTCGACGCGGACACCTGGCGGCTGCGCATCCACGGCAAGGGCGTACGCCGGGAGCTGGAGTTCACCTACCGGGAGCTGCTGGACCGCCCGCTGATCGAACGCGACATCACCCTCGCCTGCGTCTCCAACGAGGTCGGCGGCCCCTACGTCGGCCACGCCAGGTGGATCGGCGTACGCCTGGCCGACCTGCTGAAGGAGGCGGGCGTCAGGCCGCCGTCCCGGGGCGGCGAGGCCGACCAGATCGTCGCCCGCTCGGTGGACGGCATGACGCTCGGCACCCCCGTCGAGGACGTCATGGACGGCCGGGACGCGATGCTCGCCGTCGGCATGAACGGCGAGCCGCTGCCCTTCGTCCACGGCTTCCCCGTACGCATGCTCGTGCCCGGCCTGTACGGGTACGTCTCGGCCTGCAAGTGGATCGAGGACATCGAGCTCACCACCTTCGACGCCTACGACCCGTACTGGGTGAAGCGCACCTGGGCCCGCAAGGCCCCGATCAAGACGCAGTCCCGGATCGACACCCCCAAGCCCTTCGGGCGCCCCGAGGCCGGCACGGTCATGGTGGCCGGGGTGGCCTGGGCCCAGCACCGGGGGATCGAGAAGGTCGAGGTCCGCGTCGACGACGGCCCCTGGCGCCCGGCCCAACTGGCCGAGCAGAACACCGTCGACACCTGGCGCCAGTGGTCCTACCCCTGGAAGGCCACCCCCGGCGGCCACACGCTCACCGTCCGTGCCACCGACGGGACGGGCGAGGTGCAGACCGAGGAGCGCACCAAGACCGTCCCGGACGGTGCCAGTGGCCGGCACTCCGTCGTGGTCACCGTCGACTGAGCACCACGAGGGCGATGCGCCGGCGGCCCCTTGCTACGGCACCCGGGCCGTCCACTCCGGCGTGGCGAACTTCGTCCGTACGAGTTCCTCGGCGCGAGCCAGCTCGGCATCGGTGACGCTGCCCACGGCGAGTCCGTGGCGCCTGCGGAAGGAGTCGATCATCCGCTCGATGACGGCCTGGCGGGGCAGCCCGGTCTGCCGCCGCAGCGGGTCGACGCGCTTCTTCGCCGACCGGGTGCCCTTGTCCGACATCTTCTCCTTGCCGATGCGGAGCACCTCCAGCATCTTGTCGGCGTCGATGTCGTAGGCCATGGTCACGTGGTGCAGCACCGCCCCCGGCCCGCCGTCCGGCCCCACCATCCGCTTCTGGGCCGCCCCGGCGATCTTGCCGACCTCGGTGGCGATGTCGTTGAGCGGCTGGTACCAGGCCTTGATGCCCATGTCCGCCAGGGCTTCGAGGACCCAGTCGTCCAGATAGGCGTAGCTGTCGGCGAAGGAGAGCCCCAACACCAGGGACTGCGGTACGGCCAGCGAGTAGGTGATGGTGGAGCTCGGCTCGGCGAACATCGCGCCGCCGCCGGAGATCCGGCGTACGACGTTCACGCCGTGCCGCTCCACACCCGCCGGGTCGACCTCGTTGCGCAGCGACTGGAAGCTGCCGATGATCACGGCGGGGGAGTCCCACTCCCAGACCCGCAGCGTCGGCGGACGCAGCCCCGCCGCGACCTCGGCGGTGATCACCTCGTCCAGCGCCATGTGCAGCGCGGGCGACTGCGGGGCCTCGTGGATCAGCTGCCAGTCGTAGTCGCTCCACTCCGTGGCCTGCGCCAGCGCCCGGCGTACGGCGATGGCGACGCCCTCCGCGCTCAGCCCGAGCATCACCGTGGAGTCCGGCAGCGCCGCCTCGATCCGGGCCGCCAGCCCGGCCGTGTCGGTGTTGGCCGGAGCGCCCTCCAGGGCCGCGTCGATCGCGAGGATCGCCTCGTCGGGTTCGAGGAAGAAGTCCCCGGCGACGCGGACGTTCCGCAGCGCCCCGCCCTCCACATCCAGGTCCACCACGACCAGCTTGCCGCCGGGAACCTTGTACTCACCGTGCACAGCGCCGCCTCCAGCTCCAGTTTCCTCGCTCCGGCTCGGTGATGAACCGGACACAACCGGCTACAACGCGCGCGGGAGCGCCGATCATCCCTCGTTCACGCGCCGGTGTGCGCGGGGACCGCGCGCCGGCCGGGCCCGTTGTAGACGCCGAGCGGGCGGATCAGCGCGTTGTGTTCGAGCTGCTCGCTGATGTGCGCGGTCCACCCGGTGATCCGGCTCATCACGAAGATCGGGGTGAAGGCCGCGGTGTCGAACCCCATCAGGTGGTACGCGAGCCCGGCCGGATAGTCCAGGTTGGGGTGGATGCCCTTGCGGCTGACCACGGCGTGGCGGAGCGCGGCGTGCAGGGTCGCCAGCCGGGTCACGTCCGGGTCGCCCGCGCGCGCCACCAGCCGGTCGGTGGCCTCCTGCATGATCGGGACACGGGAGTCGCCGTGCCGGTAGACCCGGTGGCCGAAGCCCATGATCTTCCGCTTGGCGGCCAGCGCCTCCTCCAGCCACCGCTCGGCCCGGTCCGGGTCGCCGATCTCGTCGAGCATGTGCATCACGGCCTCGTTGGCGCCGCCGTGCAGCGGTCCCTTCAGCGCTCCGATCGCCGCCGTCACCGCGCTGTAGAGGTCGGAGAGGGTGGAGGTGACGACCCGGGCGGTGAAGGTCGAGGCGTTGAAGCTGTGTTCGGCGTAGAGGATCAGCGAGACCTCGAAGCAGCGCACCACCTCGGGGTCCGGCACGCTCCCGAAGCACATGTGGAAGAAGTTCTCCGCATAGCCGAGCGACGGATCGGGCGCCACGGGCGCGAGCCCGTGCCGCCGCCGGTGGTCGGCGGCCACGACGACCGGCAGCCGGGCCAGCAGAGCGAGCGACTTGGCGTGGTGGGCGGCGGTGCTGCCGTCCTCCTCGGTCGGGTCCTCGGAGCCGAAGAGGCTCACCGCGGTCCGCAGCACGTCCATCGGGTGGCAGGTCTCCGGCAGCCGGGCCAGCAGCTCCGCCGTCGTGCGGCCCAGCGGCCGCAGCGCCCGCTCACGCGCCTCGAAGGCGCGCAGCTCGGCCGCGTCGGGCAGCTCGCCGTACCGGAGCAGGTACGCGACCTCCTCGAAGGAGCAGCGGGCTGCCAGGTCCTGGACCGGATAGCCGCGGTAGGTGAGGGAGTTGGTCTCCTGGATGACGGTGGAGATGGCGGTGGTGTCGACGGCGACGCCGGCGAGACCGCGATGGATCTCGGGGGTCGCGGCGGGTGCGGGCACGGCAGTGGTCATGGCGGGCCTCCGGGCATGCGAAGAGGAAGGGGGAGGGATGGCGTGGGGTGAAGGGGGTGCCCGGCCGGGGCGGGTGCCGGCCGGGCGGGCGGCTCACGTCCGCGGAGGCTCAGGCGCCGGGCGGCAGCGTGAAGTCGAAGACCGCCGAGTCGAACGCGCCGTACTCCCCGTATCCGAGCACCTCGTACAGCCGTGAGCGCGTCTGCATCCGGGGGAGCAGGGCCCGCTGGGTGCCGTCGGCGGCCAGCGTGCGCAGCCCGTCCTCCACCGCGCCCATCGCGAGGCGGAAGAGGGTGACGGGGTAGAGGGCGATGTTGTAGCCGAGGTTCTCCAGGGTCGCCGCGTCCAGCAGCGGCCCCTTGCCGAACTCGGTCATGTTCGCCAGCAGCGGCACGTCGAGGGCGGCCCGGAACGCCTCGAACTCACCCTCGTCCGCGAGCGCTTCGGGGAAGACGGCGTCCGCACCCGCGTCCACGTAGGCCTTCGCGCGGTCGATCGCCGCCGCCAGCCCCTCCGGGCCCCGGGCGTCCGTACGGGCCGTCAGAAGGAAGTCCCCGTCGCGGCGGGCGTCGGCCGCGGCCCGCACCTTGCGGACCATCTCCGCGCGCCCCACGAGCGTCTTGCCGTCCAGATGGCCGCAGCGCTTGGGGTTGACCTGGTCCTCCAGGTGCAGCCCCGCGAGCCCCGCGTCCTCCATCAACTGGACCGTGCGCGCCGCGTTCATGGGCTCGCCGAAACCGGTGTCCGCGTCGATCAGGGCGGGCAGATCCGTGACCCGGGCGATCTGCTGGGCCCGCGCCGCGATCTCGGTCGACGAGGTCAACCCGAGGTCGGGGAGGGCCAGTTCGGCGGCGAGGACCGCCCCCGACAGATAGACCGCCTCGAACCCGGCCTCCTGGATCAGCCGCGCCGAGTACGGGTTGATCGCGCCCGGCATCCGCAACAGCCCCCCGGAGGCCAGCTGTTCACGGAAGGCGCGGCGGCGATCGGCGGGTGTGGTGCGGGTGTGCAGCATCAGAACAGCCCCTTCGGGAGCCCGGCGTCGAAGGCGGCGACCGCTTTCGTGTCCACGACCGGGAAGAGCGCGTCCAGCCCGTTTGCCGGCAGCTCGGCCAGACCCTCGGCCGCCGCCAGGAACCGGTCCTGGTCCCCGGCGGCGACGATGCCCTCCGTCAGTGTGCGGAACTTGGCGGTGTACCCCCTACGGTCGAACGGGCGGGCCCCCGCCGGGTGCGCGTCGGCCACCGCCAGCTCGTCCTCGATCACCGTGCCGTCCACCAGCGTCACCACCGCCCGGCCGCCGAAGGCCCGCCGCTCGGGGTCCGGGTCGTGGTAGCGCCGGGTCCACTCCGAGTCCTCCACCGTGGAGATCCGCTGCCACAGCTCGACCGTCCCCGGCCGCTGCGCCCGCTCGGGGGCGTAGGACCGCTCGTGGTGCCAACTGCCGTCCTCCAGCGCCACCGCGAAGATGTACGGCACCGAGTGGTCCAGCGTCTCCCGGCTCGCCGTCGGGTCGTACTTCTGCGGGTCGCCCGAACCGGAGCCGATCACCTGGTGGGTGTGGTGGCTGGTGTGCAGGACGATCGAGCGGATCTTCTCCGTCGGGCCCGTCCGCTCCCGCAGCCGCCGCGCCAGATCGATCACCGCCTGCGCCTGGTACTCGGCGGAGTGCTCCTTCGTGTACGTGTCCAGGATCGCGCGCCGCGCCTCGCCCGGCTCCGGCAGCCCCACCGTGTACGCCGCGTCCGGGCCGTCCAGCATCCGGGCGAGGAACCCGTCCTCCCCCTCGTAGACCGGCGAGGGCGACCCCTCGCCGCGCATCGCCCGGTCCACCGCCTCGATCGCCGCCTTGCCCGCGAACGCCGGGGCGAACGCCTTCCAGCTGGAGATCTCACCCTTGCGGGACTGCCGGGTCGCCGTCGTCGTGTGCACGGCCTGCTGGACCGCCTGGTACGTGGTCTCCGTGTCCAGCCCCAGCAGCGCGCCGAGCCCGCACGCGGTGGCGGCGCTCAGGTGGGCCACATGGTCGATGCGGTGCTCGTGCAGGCAGATGGCCCGCACCAGCGCCACATGGATCTCGTACGCGGCGACGATCCCGCGCAGCAGCTCGGCGCCGTCGCGCCCGGTGTGCTGGGCCACGGCGAGCAGCGGCGGGATGTTGTCGCCCGGGTGCGAGTAGTCCGCCGCCAGGAACGTGTCGTGGAAGTCCAGCTCCCGTACGGCCGTGCCGTTGGCCCAGGCCGCCCACTCGGGGGAGACCCGCACACCGGGGGAGGCGCCGAAGAGGGCCGCGCCCGGGGCGCCGGGGTGGGCCAGTGCCTGGCTGCGGGCGACGGCGACCGGGCGGCGCAGCAGCGACGCCACGGCGACGGAGGCGTTGTCGACGACCCGGTTGACGGCCATCGCGGCCGCCTGCGGGTCGAGCTCGGGGGCGTCCTGGGTGCCGGTGGCGACGGCCGCCAGCTTCCAGGCGAGCTGCTCCTGACGGGGCAGCCGGTCGGCGCTGGGGTGGACGCGGACGTGGTGGTCGATCACGGGGCTCCTCGCGGCGGTGGCGGTGCGGTACGAGAGGAGCATTCCCCGCCACGGCCCCCGGTGCGACCGGTCCACTGTGCACAATCCGTACCCCGCTGAGCTGCGAAACTGCGAATCCTGCGAAAGATGCGGATGCTACTTTCGCAGCAGACGTCACCGCACAGGACCCGGGCGGGGGAGAGGGGCTGCGATCCATGGGACGGCCTGCCGGACGCAAGATCTACGCCCACGCCAAGCTGCGGCGGCTGCGCCGCGAGCACGGGATGAACCAGGTGGAGCTGGCCCGCGCGCTCGGCCTGTCCACCAGCTACCTCAACCAGATCGAGCACAGCCGCCGGCCGCTGACCGCCCCGGTGCTGCTGCGGATCGCGGAGGTCTTCGGCGTCGACCCGGAGTTCTTCTCCGAGGCCGACGAGGAACGGCTCGCCACCGACCTGCGCGCCGCCCTCGGCGACGAGGCGTGCGGGGCCCCGGTCCCCCTGGAGGAGGCGGCCGACGTGGCCCGCGACCACCCGGAGGTGGCCCGCGCCCTGGTCGCCCTGCACCACCGCTACCGGGAGGCCGCCGAACGGGTCGCCGCCCTCGCCCCGCCGCAGGACGGCGAGAGTCTGCTCACCGCCGAACCTCACGACGAGGTACGGGACTTCTTCTACGCCCACCACAACCACTTCGGCGCACTCGACGCGGTGGCCGAACGTACCGCGACGGACCTCGGCGCGGGCTCGGCGGGCCGTACCGCCGACGCGCTCAGGGAACGCCTCGCCGCCCGCCACGGCATCACCGTCGTGGTGACCGCCCCCGAACGGGCCGCCGACGCCCGCCGGTTCGACCCCGACAGCGGCCTCCTGCTGATCTCGCCCCGGCTCAACGAGGCCCAGCGCGCCTTCCAGCTGGCCACCCAACTCGCCCTGCTGGAGCACGGATCGCTGCTCGACACCCTGGTCGCCGGCGGTGAACTCGCCTCCGGGCAGGCCGCCGGTCTGGCCCGCATCGGCCTCGCCAACTACTTCGCCGGCGCCCTGCTCATGCCGTACGCCGCCTTCCACCGCGCCGCCGAGGAGCTGCGCTACGACATCGAACTCCTCCAGGCCCGCTTCGGCGTCGGCTTCGAGACGGTCTGCCACCGCCTCAGCACCCTCCAGCGCCCCGGCGGCCGGGGCGTGCCCTTCTCGTTCCTGCGTGTCGACCGGGCGGGCAACATCTCCAAACGGCAGTCCGCCAGCGACTTCCACTTCTCCCGGCTCGGCGGCACCTGCCCGCTCTGGACGGTCTACGAAGCGTTCTCCGCGCCCGGCCGCATCCTCACCCAGGTCGCCGAAATGCCGGACGGCAAGCGGTACTTCTGGGTGGCCAGGACCGTGACGCGCGGCGGATTCGGGCACCGCGCGCCCAGGGCCGACTTCGCCGTCGCGCTCGGCTGCGAACTGCGCCACGCCCACCGCCTGGTGTACGCCGAGGGCATGGCCCTGGACGCGCCCGGCTCCGCGACACCCATCGGGCTCGGCTGCCGGATCTGCGAACGGCGGGACTGCGCCCAGCGGGCCCGGCCTCCGGCCGGGGGCCGGCTGGCCGTCGACCCCGACCGGCGCACCCATGTGCCGTATCCGGTGGTCGCCGACGGCTCGGCCGCGCCGGACGAGCGCCCCTCGTAGTGGCCCGCGGCGGGTGGACCGCGCTCACGGAGGTCAGCGGTGCGTGAACTCCGCGGGCCGCTTCTCGGTGAACGCCTTCATGCCCTCCTTCTGGTCGGCCGTCGCGAACACCGCGTGGAACAGGCGGCGTTCGAAGCGGACGCCCTCGGCGAGGGTGGTCTCGAAGGCGCGGTTCACCGCCTCCTTCGCCATCATCGCGACGGGCGCCGACATGCCGGAGACGGTGTCCGCGACCGCGAGCGCCTCCGCCAGCAGGTCCGCGTCCGGGACGATCCGGGAGACGAGACCGGCCCGCTCGGCCTCCTCGGCGTCCATGTTCCGGCCGGTCAGGCAGAGGTCCATCGCCTTGGCCTTGCCGACCGCCCGGGTCAGCCGCTGGGAGCCGCCGATGCCGGGGATCACCCCGAGCCGGATCTCCGGCTGCCCGAAGACGGCCGTGTCCGAGGCGATCACCAGATCGCACAGCATGGCCAACTCGCAGCCGCCGCCCAGGGCGTAGCCCCGTACGGCGGCGATCGTCGGCGTACGGAGCTGACCGAGCCGGTCCCAGGCGGTGAACCAGTCGCTGAGGTACATGTCCATGTAGCTCTGCGGCTGCATCTCCTTGATGTCCGCCCCCGCCGCGAACGCCTTCGCCCCGCTGCCGGTGATGACGATGCAGCCGACGTCCGGGTCCCGGTCCAGCGCCTCGGTCGCCTCGACGGTCTCGCGCATGACGTCCAGGCTCAGCGCGTTGAGCGCCTTGGGCCGGTTCAGGGTGAGCAGGGCGGTACGGCCCCGGCGCTCGACCAGGATGGTTTCGTAGGGGCCCGGGGTGGACGCGCTCTCGTTCCCGCCGCTCTTGCCCGAGCCGTTCTCGGTCTCACTGTTCTCGCTCACGTGGTGGCGCCCTTCTGCGTATCGGTGGTGCTCGGTGAAGCCGCCCGGATGGCGCGGACGATTCCCGAGAAGTCCTGGTCCGCCCCGGCGCCCTCGGCGAACCGTGCGTACAACTCGGCCGCACGCAGACCCAGTTCGGCATCGATGCCGCCCGCGCGCAGGGCGTTGGCGGCCAGGGAGAGGTCCTTCGCCATCAGCGGTGCGGCGAAGCCGGGGCGGTAGTCGCGGTTGGCCGGGCTGGTGGGGACCGGGCCGGGGACGGGGCAGTTGACGGTGAGCGCCCAGCACTGGCCGGAGGCCGCCGACGCCACGTCGTACAGGGCCTGGTCGGAGAGGCCGAGGCTCTCGGCGAGCACGAACGCCTCGCTGACGGCGATCATGGAGACGCCGAGGATCATGTTGTTGCAGATCTTCGCCGCCTGCCCGGCACCGCCCGCCCCGCAGTGCACCGCCTTTTTGCCCATCACGGACAGCAGCGGCTCGGCCCGCGCGAACGCGGACTCCTCGCCCCCGGCCATGAAGGTCAGCGTGCCCGCCTCCGCGCCCACCACCCCGCCGGAGACCGGGGCGTCCAGCGAGCGGTGACCGGCCGCCGCGGCCGCCGCGTGGGCGGCGCGGGAGTCGGCCACGTCGATGGTCGAGCAGTCGACGAACAGGGTCCCCGGGCGGGCCGCCGCGAGCAGCCCCTGCTCCCCGTAGAGCGAGAGGACATGGCGTCCGGCGGGCAGCATGGTGATCACCACATCGGCCACCGCGGCGGCGTCGGCGGCGGACCCCGCCCGCTCCACCCCGCTCGCCACGGCGGTCGCCAGACAGGTTTCCACCAGGTCGTGGCCGAGCACCCGGTGCCCGGCCCGCACCAGGTTGGCGGCCATCGGGCCGCCCATGTGGCCCAGGCCGATGAACGCGACGGTCGTGGTGGTGGTCACCAGGGCACCTCCTGCGGTGAGTCGTCCGCGGCGAGGGAGAGCCCCTCGTCGCCGGTCGGAGCGAAGTAGCGGGCCACGTCCGCGTCGGTGACCTCCACGAGCGTGCCGGGCGACCAACGAGGTGTCCGGTCCTTGTCGATCACCTGGGCCCGGATGCCCTCCACCAGGTCGGGGGAGGCCAGGGCCGCGTACGAGACGCGGTACTCCTGCTCCAGCACCCGCTCCAGCGGACCGAGTTCGCGCGCCCGGCGGAGCGCGGCGAGGGTGACCTTGAGCGCGGTGGGCGAGCGCCCGAGGATCGCCTCGGCCGCCTCACCGGCCGCCGGGGCGCCGGAGGCGAGCAGCCGCTCCACGATCTCCTCGACCGTGTCGGCCGCGTAACAGTGGTCGATCCAGGCGCGGTCGGCCTCCAGTACCCCCGCAGGCGGCTCCTGGACGTGGCGGCCCAGCACGGAGGCCGGCGGCTCGGTCCGCAGCCCGGCGAGGAACGCGGGCAGGTCGTCCACCGGTACGAAGTGGTCGGCCAGCCCGCACAGCAGGGCGTCCCGGGCCCCCACCACCGCACCCGTCAGAGCGAGATGGGTGCCCAGCTCGCCGGGGGCCAGCGCCAGCAGATACGTGCCGCCGACATCCGGCACGAAACCGATCCCGGTCTCCGGCATGGCCACCTTGGACCGCTCGGTGACGATCCGGACACTGCCGTGCGCCGAGACGCCGACTCCGCCGCCCATCACGATGCCGTCCATGACCGCCACGTACGGCTTCGGATAGCGGGCGATCGCGGCGTTGAGCCGGTACTCGTCGCGCCAGAACGCGGCCGACGCCCTGCCGCCCGCGCGGGCGTCCTCGTAGATGGACCGGATGTCGCCGCCCGCGCACAGGCCGCGCTCCCCGGCCCCGGTGATGACGACGGCTCCCACCTCGGGGTCGTGCTCCCACCGCTCCAGGGCCGCCGCGATCGTCTCCACCATCGGGTGGGTGAGGGCGTTGAGCGCCCTCGGCCGGTTCAGGGTCAGCACCCCCGTACGCCCCTCGGTGCGGGCGAGCACGAGCTCCTCGCTCATCGCAGGGCTCCCGTCAGGCTCCGGGCCACAATCACGCGCATGATCTCGTTGGTCCCTTCCAGGATCTGGTGGACCCGCAGGTCCCGCACGATCTTCTCGATGCCGTACTCGGCCAGATAGCCGTAGCCGCCGTGGAGTTGGAGCGCCCGGTCCGCCACCGAGTAGCCGGTGTCGGTGGCGAAGCGCTTGGCCATCGCGCACAACTCCGGTGCCCCGCCCACCTTCCGGTCCAGCGCCTCGGCGGCCTGCCGCAACAGGGCGCGGGCGGCGGCCAGTTCGGTCGCCATGTCGGCCAGCCGGAACTGGAGCGCCTGGGAGTCCAGCAGCCGGCCGCCGAACGCCTCCCGGTCCGCGAGATGGGCCAGGGAACGGTCCAGCGCGCTCTGCGCCCCGCCCAACGAGCAGGCGGCGATGCCGAGCCGGCCGCCGTTGAGACCGTTCATCGCGATGCGGAAGCCCTCGCCCTCGGCGCCCAGGAGCCGGTCGGCCGGGACGCGGACCCCGTCCAGCACGACCTGCCGGGTGGGCTGCGCGTTCCACCCCATCTTCTTCTCGTTGGCCCCGAACGAGAGTCCCGCATCGTCCCGTTCGACGAGGAACGCGGAGATCCCGCCGGGCCCGTCCTCGCCGGTGCGGGCCAGCACGATGTAGAGGTGCGTGGCGCCCGCCCCGGAGATGAACTGCTTGGTGCCCGTCAGGACGTAGTGGTCGCCGTCGCGCACCGCACGGGTGCGCAGCGCGGCGGCGTCGGAGCCGGCGCCCGGTTCGGTCAGGCAGTAACTGCCCAGCTGCTCCATGGTGCAGAGCTCCGGCAGGTACCGGACGCGCTGGTCCTCGGAGCCGTACCGGTCGACCATCCAGGCGACCATGTTGTGGATGGAGAGATAGGCCGCCACGGACGGGCAGCCGGTGGCCAGGGCCTCGAAGACGAGGACCCCGTCCGAGCGGGACAGCTCCGAGCCGCCCACATCCTCCCGTACGTACACGCCTCCCAGGCCGAGCCCCGCCGCCTTCCGCAGGACGTCGACGGGGAAGTGCTTGTCCTGGTCCCAGGCCACGGCGTGCGGGGTCAGGTGCTCCTGGGCGAAGTCGAGTGTCGTCTCGACGACCGCGAGCTGGTCGTCGCTGAGCAGGGTGGTCACGGCGGTCACCCCATGGTCGGAATCGTGAAGCTCGCGCCGTCCCGGATCCCGGAGGCGGGCCAGCGCGAAGTGACGGTCTTGGTACGGGTGTAGAAGCGGATGGCGTCCGGTCCGTGCTGGTTGAGGTCGCCGAAGCCGGACCGCTTCCAGCCGCCGAAGGTGTGGTACGCCACCGGGACCGGGATCGGCACGTTGACGCCGACCATGCCGGTGTCGACCCGCCGGGTGAAGTCGCGCGCGATGTCGCCGTCCCGGGTGAAGAGGGCGACGCCGTTGCCGTACGGGTGCTCCGAGGGCAGCCGCAGCGCCTCCTCGTAGTCCGCCGCGCGGACCACACAGACGACCGGGCCGAAGATCTCCTCCTGGTAGACCCGCATGTCCGGGGTGACCCGGTCGAAGAGCGTGGCGCCCGCGAAGAACCCCTCCTCATGGCCCTCCAGCGTGAAGTCCCGCCCGTCGACGACCAGTTCGGCACCCTCCTCGACGCCGAGGTCGACATAGCCGCGCACCCGGTCCACCGCGTCGCGCCCCACCAGCGGCCCGAAGTCGGCGTCGGGGTCGTCCGAGCGGCCGATCCGCAGCTCGGCGATCCGCTCGGTGAGCTTGGCCACCAGCGCGTCGGCGGTGTCCTCACCGACCGGGACGGCGACCGAGATCGCCATGCACCGCTCACCCGCCGAGCCGTAACCGGCGCCGATCAGCGCGTCCACCGCCTGGTCCAGGTCGGCGTCCGGCATCACGATCATGTGGTTCTTCGCCCCGCCGAAACACTGCGCCCGCTTGCCGTGGGCGGCGGCCGTGGCGTAGATGTGCGCGGCGATCGGCGTCGAGCCGACGAAGCCGAGCGCCTTGACGCGCGGGTCCTCCAGCAGGGTGTCCACGGCCTCCTTGCCGCCGTTGACGACATTGAGGACCCCGGGCGGCAGCCCCGCCTCCAGGAAGAGTTCGGCCAGCCGCAGCGGCACCGACGGGTCCCGCTCCGAGGGCTTGAGGATGAAGGCGTTTCCGCAGGCCAGAGCGGGTGCGGCCTTCCACAGGGGGATCATCGCCGGGAAGTTGAACGGGGTGATGCCCGCCACCACTCCCAGCGGCCGGCGCAGCGAGTGGACGTCGATCCCGGAGCCCGCGTTGTCGCTGAACTCGCCCTTCAGCAGGTGCGGGACACCGGCGGCGAACTCCACCACGTCCAGCCCGCGCGCGATGTCGCCGTGCGCGTCGGCCACGGTCTTGCCGTGCTCGGAGGAGAGCAGCCGGGCCAGGGAGTCCTTCTCCTTCTCGACCAGCTGGAGGAAGCGCAGCAGGACGCGGGCCCGGCGCTGCGGGTTCCACTCGCCCCATTCGAGCTGGGCCTCGGCGGCGTCGGCGATGGCCGCCTCGGTCTCGGACCGGCCGGCCAGCGGCACCCGGGCCTGGATGCGGCCGGTGTTGGGGTCGTAGACGTCGCCGTAGGTGCCCGAGGTGCCGGGTGTGTGCTTGCCGCCGATGAAATGGGTGAGTTCGCGGACCATGGAAGCCTGCTCTCGTCGGTGAGATCGTCAGGAGAGAACCGGGGATGGCGCACAGCTCCCACCGGCACACGCACCGGTCGGGTGCGCGTGGTCGCGGAAGGGCCTGCCGTCGGGGACGCGAAGGGCGGGGGCCGTCAGGGGGCGGGGAGAACCGCTCGCCGGGACGGGCCTGCGGGGCCGTGGGTGCGGACCGGTGCCATGCGTGTCTGCTCCATCCTCGTGGAAACACGGAACATCCCGCGGCCGGTATCCTGACTCCCGGATCAGCGCGCGTCCTCATGCCTTCCCGACGGCGCCTGCACCGTCAGTGGCGTGTCCTGCGAGGACGAACTCCCCGGTCACAGTGGCGGGACCGCGCCGGATTCGCACCGGCTTCCCTGACACCACGGGCCTTGAGGGTGCCCGGCTCCACGCCGGCCACCCCGCTGCTCACGAACATATAGTTGGACGTCCTAGTAAGTCCACCCCACCTCGCCCCCGGCGCGATTCCCGGCACCGCTCCTGGCATGATCGGCCGACATGAGCGACGCACCACGCCACATCCTCGTCATCGGCATGGGAGCCGGCGACCCCGACCACCTGACCCTCGCCGCGGTGAAGGCGATGCGCAGGGCGCAGGTCTTCTTCGTGCTCGGCAAGGGCCGGGAGAAGGAGTCCCTGACCCGGCTGCGGCGCGACATCCTGGCCGAGCACCTCACCGGCCCCTACCGGGTCGTGGAGGCCGAGGACCCCTGGCGGGACCGCACCCAGGGCGACCGGGGGCGCTACACGTCGGCGGTGCACGACTGGCGCCACCGCCGCGCCGACATCTGCGAACGCCTGATCACCGAGGAGCTGGCGCCGGGGGAGTGCGGGGCCTTCCTGGTGTGGGGCGACCCGTCCCTGTACGACAGCACGCTGGCGATCCTGGAGGACATCCGGGCCCGGGGCACGGTGGAATTCGGCCATGAGGTGGTCCCCGGGATCAGCAGCGTCTCCGCGCTCGCCGCCCGCCACCGCACCTCCCTCAACCAGGTCGGCCGCCCCGTCCACATCACCCCCGGCAGGCGGCTCGCCGAGGGGTTCCCGGACGACGACGGCGACATCGTGGTGATGCTCGACGGCCACGAGACCTTCACCCATCTGACGGGCAGGGGGCTGTGGATCTACTGGGGTGCCTACATCGGCACCCCGGACGAGCTCCTGGTCTCCGGACCGCTCGACGAGGTCGCCGAGCGGATCGGCCGGGTGCGCGCCGAGGCCCGCGAACGGCACGGCTGGATCATGGACACGTATCTGCTGCGCCGCCCGGCGGCCGATACGGAGGGCCCGGAGGCCACGGGCGGCGCGGGTCAGTCGAGGTAGTGGGCGCGGCCCCGCTCGTCCATGCCCACGGACCCCTCGGGGATGACGCAGAACTCATTGCCCTCGGGGTCGGCCATCACCAGGAACCCGCCGTCGGCGTACTCCTCCAGCCGGCGCCCGCCCAGCGCCTCGACCCGCTGCTGCTCGGCGGCCGGATCGGGTGAGCTGATGTCGACGTGCACGCGGTTCTTGCCCGGCCTGGGCTCACCGGCCCGCTGGAAGCCCAGGCCCTGGCCGTTCTCCCGCCGCAGCCAGACGTAGGGACCGGTGCGGTCCACGACCGGCCTGCCGAGCAGCTCGGACCAGAAGGCGGCCAGCCGCTCGGGATCGGCGGCGTCGACGACCAGGGCGTTGATCCGCGGGGGTGTGTCAGTCATGCCCCGATTGTCCCTCGGGCGGCCGGCAGCCGCCCGCTCCGCGGCTGATGGGCCCCGGCCCGTGAGCGGGGCCCGGACAGGAGGCGGCGGGTCGCGTCGAGGCGCGGGCGGCCGCCGCACCTCGTCGCCGGACCCGGCCGGAGGTCAGCTCCGGGACTCGTGCGCCCGGATCACTCCGAGCCCGTGCCCGAGGGTCGGGCACTCGGCGGTGAGGTCGTTGCCCCGCACCAGATAGTCGTGCACCCGCCCGTCGGCGGGCCGCTCGACGGCCCGGTACAGCGTGCCGTTCACGGTGATCGTCCAGTCGTCGCCGTCCTGGGCCCACCCGACTGTCTTCTTCATATGGCGCTTCCCTCGCTCGTCGCCGCCGCGGGTCGGCGGCCGTGTATTGGCAAGAAGAACGGCCTGTGGCGCTCTGTGGTTCCGGTCCGCCTACGCCATTCGGTTACATCTGAGTCACTGGCTCCGCACAGTCGAGGTCAGCGACCTGACCGGCAGTCAGGGAGCGGGTGGCGAACGGCCGAACGGATGAGGAAGGCCTGTGGTCGCCGGCCGAGGCGGAGCTGCACGGCTGGGGCGGCGCTCCTCGTCCTCGCGGCGCTCGCGCTGCTCCCCGCGGCGTTGCTGCCGGGCCGGCCGCACCGCGCCGGAACGCCCGGGGAACGGCCGGACGTGACCCGGAGGGGAGGCGCCCGTGTCTCAGATCACCGTCCGAAGTCTGAACAACGGTGTGCGCCGGGTGGTCGTCCCCTTAGGCTGACCGGTGCAACTGGTTCGCCCTGCCCGCCAGGCAGGGTGCCGTAAGAGGGAACCCGGTGGGAATCCGGGACTGCCCCGCAGCGGTGAGTGGGAACGACCGCCGTCATACGCACTGGGCCCGGCCGGGTCTGGGAAGCGACGGCCAGTAGGTGTCTGCCCCGGCAGACGTGCCCGCGAGTCCGAAGACCTGCCCGTTGCCCGCACGCGACCGATCGCGTGCGGAGTTCCCGGTGACCTCGTGGGCGGGTCGGCGTAACCGTCGGGTGGACGGACACGGTCAACGTGTCGGTTCTCCACCCGATACGTCACCCCTTCGCGTCCGCGTCCCGTCCCGGGATCAGCTGGAGACATGCTCGCGAAGGAGAGTCACGTGACAGCGAAGCCCGCAGCCGCGGCAGCACGGGCCACCGTGTACGGCTACCCCCGCCAGGGTCAGAACCGTGAACTGAAGAAGGCCATCGAGGGCTACTGGAAGGGCCGCGTCGACGCGGACACCCTCCGGCAGACCGCCGCCGAACTGCGCCGGGGAACCTGGCAGCAGCTCGCCGAGGCCGGAGTCCACGAGGTGCCGACCGGTGATTTCTCGTACTACGACCACGTCTTGGACACCAGTGTCATGGTCGGCGCTGTCCCCGAGCGGCACCGCGAGGCGGTCCGCACCGACGCCCTCGACGGCTACTTCGCCATGGCCCGCGGTACGCAGGACGTGGCCCCGCTCGAGATGACCAAGTGGTTCGACACCAACTACCACTACCTGGTGCCCGAGTTGGGCCCGGACACGGTGTTCACCGCCGACTCCTCCAAGCAGGTCGCCGAGTTCGGGGAAGCCCTCGCGCTGGGCCACACCCCGCGCCCGGTGCTGGTCGGCCCGATCACCTACCTCCTGCTCGCCAAGGCGGCCCCCGGTGTGGCCGCCGACTTCGAGCCGCTGACCCTGCTGGACCGGCTCCTGCCGGTGTACGCCGAGGTCCTCGCCGACCTCCGGGCCGCCGGCGCCGAATGGGTGCAGCTCGACGAGCCCGCCCTCGTCCAGGACCGCACCCCGGCCGAGCTGAACGCCGCCGCCCGCGCCTACCGCGAGCTCGGCTCCCTCACCGACCGGTCCAAGCTGCTGGTCGCCTCGTACTTCGGGCGGCTCGGCGAGGCGCTGCCGGTGCTCGCCAAGTCCCCGGTCGAGGGGCTCGCGCTGGACTTCACCGAGTCGGGCGCCGCCAACCTGGCCGACCTCGCCGCGGCGGGCGGACTGCCCGGCAAGCGCCTGGTCGCGGGCGTCGTCAACGGCCGCAACATCTGGATCAACGACTACGAGAAGTCGCTCGCCACCCTCGGCACGCTCCTCGGCCTCGCCGACCACGTCGACGTCTCCGCCTCCAGCTCCCTCCTGCACGTCCCGCTGGACGCCGGGGCCGAGCGGGACATCGACCCGCAGATCGCCCGCTGGCTCGCCTTCGCCAAGCAGAAGACGGAGGAGATCGTCGTCCTGGCGCGCGGTCTGTCCGGCGGCACCGAGGCCATCACCGCCGAACTCGCCGCCAACCGGGCCGACCTGGCCTCCCGTACCGACGCCGTCATCACCCGCGACCCGGCCGTCCGGGCCCGTACCGCGGCGATCACCGACGCCGACGGCCGCCGCTCCCAGCCGTACGCCGAGCGCACGGTCGCCCAGCGAGCCCACCTCGGGCTGCCGCTGCTGCCGACGACCACGATCGGCTCGTTCCCGCAGACCACCGAACTCCGCACCGCCCGCGCCGACCTGAGGGCGGGCCGGATCGACGAGGCCGGGTACGAGGAGCGCATCAAGGACGAGATCCGCGAGGTCCTCTCCTTCCAGGAGAAGGCCGGACTCGACGTCCTGGTCCACGGCGAGCCCGAACGCAACGACATGGTGCAGTACTTCGCCGAGCAGCTCACCGGCTACCTGGCCACGCAGCACGGCTGGGTCCAGTCCTACGGCACGCGTTACGTCCGGCCGCCGGTCCTGGCCGGCGACATCTCGCGCCCCGAGCCGATGACGGTGCGCTGGACGGCGTACGCGCAGTCGCTGACCGAGCGCCCCGTCAAGGGCATGCTCACCGGTCCGGTCACCATGCTCGCCTGGTCCTTCGTCCGTGACGACCAGCCGCTCGGCGAGACCGCCCGCCAGGTGGCCCTCGCCCTGCGCGACGAGGTGAACGACCTGGAGGCGAACGGTACTTCGGTGATCCAGGTCGACGAGCCCGCGCTGCGCGAGACGCTGCCGCTGCGGGCCGCCGAGCACGCCGCGTACCTGGAGTGGGCGACGGAGTCCTTCCGCCTGGCCACCGCCGGGGTACGGCCGGACACCCAGATCCACACCCACATGTGCTACGCGGAGTTCGGCGACATCGTCCAGGCCATCGACGACCTCGACGCCGACGTCATCAGCCTGGAGGCCGCCCGCTCCCACATGCAGGTCGCCCGCGAACTGGCCGTCCACGGCTACCCCCGTGAGGCCGGACCGGGCGTCTACGACATCCACTCCCCGCGCATCCCGAGCACCGAGGAGGCAGCGGCCCTGCTGCGCAAGGGACTTGAGGCCATCCCGGCCGAGCGGCTGTGGGTGAACCCCGACTGCGGCCTGAAGACCCGGGGCTGGCCCGAGACCCGGACCTCCCTGGAGAACCTGGTCGCCGCCGCGCGGGAGATCCGCGCGGAGCTGCCCACCGAAACGGCATGACCCGACCCGGTGCATGATCCGACCCGGTGCGGGGGCGGCCACCACCGCCCCCGCACCGGGTCGCCCGGCGCCGTACGCCGCCCGGTTCGGCCCCCGACTGCGTTCGGCCGAACGGCAGTTCGGCGCCCATCGATCGGACCGTGTGCGTGAGGGCATTCCTCCGCGCGGGCGGAGTTAGGTTAGCCTAACCGGCGAACCCCGGTGGTGGATCTTCCCCTGGCCGGGGTCGCCCTGCGCGCGGGCATCACCGTCGCCCGCCGTGCACTCCGACCGAAGGGCTTCGCCATGCCGCGCTCCAAGGGGCCGCTGTCCGCCGAACTCCCCCCGGGGCGTGCGGTGTGAGCGCCGGTACGGGAGACCTCCTCGCGGGCGGCGTACCCGGCCCCGGCCACCTGCGCACCCTGACCGCCCTCGTCCTGGACACTCTGGAGAGCGCCGCCCGGACCCGGGGCGGGCCGCTGCCCGCCGGGGGACCGGACGCCGTGGCCCGGCGGACCACCGACCTGTGCGCCCCGGTGCTGCCCGAGGAGGGCGTCGGTGCCGAGGCCGCGCTCGGGGACCTGGTGCGCGCGGTCGCCGAGGGGGCCGCCGACCCGGCCGACCCCGCCTGCGTCGCCCATCTGCACTGCCCGCCGCTGGCCGTGGCGGTCGCCGCCGACCTGGCGGGGGCGGCCCTCAACCCGTCGATGGACTCCTGGGACCAGGCGCCCGCCGCCGGCGTCATCGAGGATCTGACCACGGCCGCACTGGCCCGGCTCGTCCACCCGGACGCCCCCGCGCCCGACGCCCTCATCACCAGCGGCGGCACCGAGTCCAACTTGGTCGCCCTGCTCCTCGCCCGCGAACGAGCGGGAGCGTCGGGGCCGTTGCGGGTGGTGACCGGTGCCAACGCCCATCACAGCGTGCACCGCGCCGCCTGGATGCTCGGCCTCCCCGCCCCGGCCGTCGTCGCCTGCCACGACGGCCGGATCGACCCCGCCGGCCTGGACCGCACCCTGTCCGGGCTCGGCGGCGGACCGGCCCTGGTCGTCGCCACCGCCGGAACCACCGACGAGGGGCGCATCGACCCGCTCCCCGAGATCGCCCGGATCGCGGACCGGCACGGCGCCGAGCTGCACGTCGACGCGGCGTACGGCGGCCCGCTGCTGTTCAGCGAGCGACTGGCGCCCCGGCTCGCCGGTCTCGACCAGGCCGTCTCCGTAACGTTCGACCTGCACAAACTCGGCTGGCAGCCGGTCGCCGCCGGGGCGCTGGCCGTCGCGGACACCGCCCTGCTCGCCCCGCTGTCCCTGCGCACCGACTACCTCAACGCCGACGACGACACCGAGGCCGGACTCCCCGACCTGCTCGGCCGCTCGATCCGTACGACCCGGCGCCCCGACGCACTGAAGATCGCGGTCACCTTCCGGGCCCTGGGCCGCCGTGGACTGGGCGAACTGGTCGAGCACTGCGTACGTACGGCGGAGGAGTTCGGCCGGGCCGTCGACGCGCACCCCGCACTGCGCCGCCGGCCCGGCGAGATCGGGATCAGCACCGTGCTGTTCCGGCCGGCGGTCGCCGACGGGCTGGAACCGGAGGCGGGGGACGCCGTCGTCGCCGAGGTCCGCCGTACGCTGCTCGTGGACGGGCGGGCCGTCCTCGGGCGGGCGGTGGCCGAGGACGGTGACGGGCGGCACCGGCTGTGGCTGAAGGCCACCCTGTTGCACCCGGAGGCCGGGGGCGCCGACCTGCTGCCGCTGCTCGACCTGGTGACGGAGGCGGCGGAGCGGGCGGCGGCCGAAGGGGGCGACGGCGTCGGCGGAGTCGGCGGGAGCGATATTGAGGTCCGGGCGACGGAAAGGCTGTCGCCATGACGTTGCCGATGCGCACGAACCTTGTGGGAGGAACCCGATGACGCCCGGACCGCGAACCCCGCCCCTCGACCTGCTCGGGGTGGGTGCGGGGCCCTTCAACCTCTCGCTCGCCGCGCTCGCCGACGGTGTGCCAGGCCTGCGCAGCGCCTTCCACGAGCAGCGCACCGCCTTCCACTGGCACCCCGGACTGCTCATCGAGGGCGCCACCCTCCAAGTCCCCTTCCTGGCCGACCTGGTGAGCCTGGTCGAGCCCACAAGCCCGTGGGGCTACCTCAATTACCTCAAGACCCGCCGCAGACTCTTCCCGTTCTACTTCGCCGAGCGCTTCCACATCCACCGCTCCGAGTTCGACAACTACCTGCGCTGGGTGAGCACCGAACTGCCCTCCACCCACTTCGGCCACCGCGTCGACGCCATCGCCTGGGACGCGGGGCAGGGCGCGTTCGCCGTCGACGTCACCCGGCTCGGTCCGGACGGCGAGACCCTCGGGGGCGGGCCGACCCATGCGCGTCACCTCGCCCTCGGCGTCGGCACCGCGCCCTACGTCCCCGAATCGCTGAGGGCCCTGGCGGCGGACCCCGTCGCCCTCGTCCTGCACTCGGCCGACTACCTCGCCCAGCGGGACCGGCTGCTCGCCGCCCGGCACGTCACCGTCGTCGGCTCGGGACAGTCGGGCGCCGAAGTCCTGCTGGACCTGCTGCGGTTGCGGCCCGAAGGCGCGGAGGGGCTCACCTGGCTCGCCCGTACCCCGGCCTTCGCGCCCATGGAGTACAGCAAGATCGGCCTGGAGCAGTTCACCCCGGACTACACCCGCTACTTCCACGGGCTCCCGCAGGCCACCCGGGACCGGCTGCTGCCCAGCCAGTGGCAGCTCTACAAGGGTGTCAGCGGGGACACGCTGGGGGACATCCACGACGAGCTGTACCGGCGCAGCCTCGGCGGCGACTGGCCCGACGTCACCCTCACCCCCGGCATCGAGGTCACCGGCGCCACCACCACGGACGGCGGCCGCATCGAACTGGCCGTCGAGCACGGCCAGCAGGAGGCCCGGGGAAGGCTCACCACCGACGCGGTCGTCCTCGCCACCGGGTACCGGGAGCGCCCCGTCGACACGCTGCTCGCCGCCCTGGACCCGTACATCGTCCGCGACGACGCCGGGCGCCCCCAGGTCGACGAGGCCCAACGACTGGTCCTCGCACCGGAGATCGAGGGATCCGTCTTCGTACAGAACGCGGAACGGCACACCCACGGGGTCGGCGCCCCCGACCTGGGCCTGGCCGCCTGGCGCTCCGCCGTCATCATCAACTCACTGACGGGCAAGGAGACTTACCCCCTCCCGGGCCGTACCGCCTTCACCACGTTCGGCCTCGGCGCGGAGCACCGCATCGGGGCGCCGGACCGTATGGCGCAGCAGCGGCGGTAACGGCGCTGGGCCGCGCGGTGTGGTCACCGTGCGGCCCAGGGCGGGGTTGGCGTGGGTGTCAGCCCTTGCGGGTGTTGATCTCTTCAGTGAGCTGGGGCACGACGGTGAAGAGGTCACCGACGACGCCGTAGTCGACGAGGTCGAAGATCGGGGCCTCGGCGTCCTTGTTGATCGCCACGATCGTCTTCGAGGTCTGCATCCCCGCCCGGTGCTGGATCGCTCCCGAGATACCCGAAGCGATGTACAGCTGCGGGGAGACCGACTTGCCGGTCTGCCCGACCTGCGAGGTGTGCGGATACCAGCCCGCGTCCACCGCCGCCCGCGAAGCACCCACCGCGGCCCCCAGCGAGTCCGCGAGCGCCTCGATCAACGCGAAGTTCTCCGCCCCGTTGACCCCACGACCACCCGAGACCACGATCGCCGCCTCGGTCAGCTCCGGACGCCCCGTCGACTCACGCGGCGTACGCGAGGTCACCCGCGTCCCCGTGGCCGCCGCCCCGAACACCACCTCCAGCACCTGGACCGCACCCGCGGCCGCCACCGGCTCGACCGGGGCCGAGTTCGGCTTCACCGTGATCACCGGCACCCCCCTGGAGACCCGGGACCTGGTCGTGTACGAGGCGGCGAACGCCGCCTGCGTCGCGACCGGGCCCTTGCTGTCGGCCTCCAGATCGGTGGCATCGGTGATGACGCCCGACCCGATCCGCAGCGCCAGACGAGCGGCGACCTCCTTGCCCTCCGCCGAGGACACCACCAGCACCGCCACCGGCGAGACCACATCGAACGCGGCCCGCAGGGCATCCACCTTCGGGACCACCAGATAGTCCGCGAACTCGGGCGCATCGGCGGTCAGGACCCTCACCGCACCGTGCTCACCCAGCACCCCGGCCGTGTCCTGCGCACCGGCACCCAGGGCCACGGCCACCGGGTCACCGATCCGACGGGCCAGCGTCAGCAGCTCCAGCGTGGGCTTACGCACCGCACCGTCCACATGATCGACCAGAACAAGAACTTCAGCCATGACAACGCACTCCAGACGAGAAGGAAGAACAGAAGAGAGGGGAAAGCCTGGGCAGGGGTCAGATGAACTTCTGGCCCGCGAGGAACTCGGCCAGCTGCCTGCCGCCCTCACCCTCGTCCTTCACGACCGTGCCCGCCGTCCGCGCCGGCCGCTCCGTCGCCGAGTCCACAGCCGTCCACGCACCCTCCAGACCGACCACCTCCGCCTCCAGACCCAGATCCCCCAGATCCAGCGACTGCACCGGCTTCTTCTTCGCCGCCATGATCCCCTTGAACGAGGGGTAACGCGCCTCACCGGACTGGTCGGTCACCGACACCACCGCCGGCAACGACGCCTCCAGCAACTCGGACGCCGTGTCACCGTCACGACGACCGCGCACCACACCACCATCCACCGCGACCTCCGACAGGAGAGTCACCTGCGCCACTCCCAGGCGCTCCGCCAGCAGAGCCGGCAGCACACCCATCACCCCGTCGGTCGAGGCCATCCCGCAGATCACCAGGTCGAAGCCGGTCTTCTCCACCGCCTTCGCCAGCACCAGCGACGTCCCCATCACATCACTGCCGTGCAGATCGTCGTCCTCGACGTGAACCGCCTTGTCCGCACCCATCGACAACGCCTTGCGCAACGCGTCCTTGGCATCCTCCGGACCCACCGTCACCACGGTGATCTCCGCATCGTCCGCCTCATCCGCGATCTGCAACGCCTGCTCGACCGCGTACTCGTCCAGCTCCGACAACAGACCATCGACATCCTCACGGTCCACCGTCAGATCATCGGTGAAACCCCGGTCACCGGTCGCGTCGGGCACGTACTTCACACAGACAACGATCCTCAAGCTCACGCCGGCTCTCCTGCCTACCTGGGTGTGGTCCCCTGCCGATCGGGCCCGGTCCCACCTGGGTGTGGTTCGTAAGGGTGACCTTATGGTACTCAGTACCCTCTGTAAAGGTACCCAGTGCCAAAAGGGCCCTTCCGGTGCTACGTTTCGCCGCATGAGCGAGGCACGCGGACCCGAGAAGAAGGCACCCATGCGGGAGGTGCTCGCCCAGGCGGCCTTCCAGCTCTTCCTGGAGCGGGGCTTCGAGCGGACGACGGTCGACGACATCGTGGCGCGGGCGGGGGTGGGGCGGCGCTCCTTCTTCCGGTACTTCCCCTCCAAGGAGGACGTGGTCTTCCCGGACCACGAGCGGTGTCTCGCCGAGATGACGGAGTTCCTGGCCGGGGTGGACGACGCCGATCCGGTGGGTGCGGTGTGCGACGCGGCGCGGATCGTGCTGCGGATGTACGCGGCCGACCCCGAGTTCTCCGTACAGCGCTACCGGCTCACCCGGGAGGTGCCCGGACTGCGGACGTACGAACTGTCGGTGGTGCGCCGCTACGAGCAGACGCTCGCCGGCCACCTCCGGGGCCGGCTCGGCGTGGACGGGGACGGGGCGCTGCGGGCCGAGGTGATCGCCGCCTCCGTGGTCGCCGCGCACAACAACGGGCTGCGGCTGTGGCTGCGTTCGGGGGGAGCGGGGGACCCCGAGGAGGCCGTGGACCACGCGCTCGACCTGGTGCGGGAGGTGTGGGAGCGGCCCGCGGGGTCCTCGCCCGCGCCGGAGGGGGCGAGGGCGCCGACGGCCGGGGCGTCCGGGACCGGAGCCGGGGCCGGTGTCGCCTCCGGGGTCGGTGTCACGGTCGGGTCCGGGGGTGGTGAGGTCATCGTCATGGTCGCGTCCAAAGGCACGCCGATGTGGCGGGTCGTGCAGCAGATCGAGGCGGCGGTCGGCGAGAGCTGAGCGGTTTTGGGGGTGACGGCCGAGCGGTGGCGTGGGCGGGAGCCGAGCGGGTGCCCGCAGGGGAAGCCCGGTAATAATCGGCACTCAGTGCCTTTACTATCCGGCACTCAGTGCCATATGGTGCGGACGCGCCGTCAGCCAGGTGCGGCGCGTCCGAGTCGAGCGCAGGGGGTCGATCCGTGTCTCAGGCAGGAATGGGCACCGTCCAGAAGACGCACGAGGAGTGCGGCCTCTCCTACAACCGCTGTCGCTGGTGCGGCACCGCCTCGTTCCGGCGGCTGCTCTGCCCGGTGTGCGCGTCGAGCGAACTGGAGCCGGAACGTACCACCGGCCACGGGGTGGTCGTACGGACCGCCGTGGTCCACCGCTACACCGAGGCGGCGCGCAACGAATCCCTGGTCCGCTTCCCCGAGGGCTTCGTCTTCCGCTGCCAGGTGGTCGGCGCCGCACCGCAGATGGTCACGGTCGGCGCCCGCGTGAAGCCCCTCGCGGGGGAGGAGCCGGACTCGGGCGCGGTGGTTCTGGAGCTCTGCGAGCCGCCCGTACGGAACGACTGGGTCTGACGCACCCGTAACGCCCGCGCGAGCGGCGGTCGTACGCCGGCCGACGCGCGCGGGCGTTACCTGTGGATCAAGCGGACCAAGCGGATCACGTGGTTCAAGCGGTTCACGTGGATCACGTGGCGGGAGCGGGCCAGGCGGACCGGTGCCGGTCAGCCGATCCGCTTGAGCAGCTCCTGAGCCAACGGGGCGGAGGACGCAGGGTTCTGACCGGTCACCAGGTTCCGGTCGACGATTACGAACGGCGCCCAGGGCTCGCCCTCCTGGAAGTCCGTGCCGAGCTCCACCAGCCGGTCCTGGAGCAGCCACGGGGCCTTCTCCGCCAGACCGGCCTGGGTCTCCTCGGCGTTGGTGAAGCCGGTCAGCCGGTACCCGGCGAACACGTTGGTGCCGTCGGGGCCGGTGGCGGCCAGCAGGGCCGCCGGGGCGTGGCAGACCACGCCGAGCGGCTTGCCCGACGCCAGGGCCTCGGTGAGCAGCCGTCCGGAGGCCGGGTCCACCGCGAGGTCCTCCATCGGGCCGTGGCCCCCCGGGTAGAAGACGGCGTCGTACGCGTCCAGGTCCACGTCCTCCAGCGCGATGGGCCGCCGCAGCTCCTCGAACGCCTCCAGCCCGGCCGCCACCTTGTCGGCGCCCTCCTGGCCGCCGTTGGCGTCGGGGGCCAGACTGGTGCGGTCCACGGTGGGGACGACGCCGCCCGGGGTGGCGACGACCACCTCGTGACCGGCGCCGGTGAACGCCTGGTACGGGGCCACGGCCTCCTCGGCCCAGAAGCCCGTCGGGTGGGCCGTGCCGTCCGCCAGGGTCCAGTGGTCCGCGCCGGTCACCACGAAAAGGATCTTTGCCATGTCGTACATCTCCGTTGGTCGGGGTGGCTGACCAGGCCGACGTTAGGCCCGGTCCGGCCGGGATCCGCGTCCCGCCGACGCGTCCCGGAAAGAGGCTTCCGACGGGTCGGCGGCGATCGGCCGTCCGGCGGATCGCCTGCCCCCGGCAGCCCGGCCGAACCATCCGGAGGGGCCCGGTGCGGCCCGGCGGCGGGGACCGCCCGCGCCAAAGATGCCCGGTTCACCCGGGGGACGAGGCTCCCGAGGACCGTGCTTAGCTGGAGCCATGATCGATGACTTCCTGTACTGGACCGCCGGGCACACCGGACCGCCACCCGAGATCGAGGCGGCCGTACGCGCCGCGGCCGCGGCCGAGATCATGCCCCGGCACCGGAAGCTCGCCGCCCACGAGATCATCGAGAAGAGCGGGCCGCACGACCTGGTCACCGCCGCGGACCGGCTGGCCGAGGAACACCTCGCCGACGCCCTCACGAAGCTGCTGCCGGGCTCGGTCGTCGTCGGGGAGGAGGCCGTGCACGCCGACCCCGCGCTCTACGACGCCCTCGGCGGCGACGAGCCCGTCTGGATCGTCGACCCGGTCGACGGCACCCGCCAGTTCGTCCGGGGTGAGGCCGGCTTCTGCACCCTGGTCGCCCTCGCCCACCGCGGAGAGGTCCACGCCTCCTGGACCTACGCACCGGCCCTGGGCGAGATGGCCGTCGCCGTGCGCGGCCGGGGCGCCACACTGAACGGCACGCCGATGCGCTCCGGCGCGCCCGCCCCCGGCGCCGTACTGAACGTGGCGATGTCGCACCCCGACTACACCACCGAGGCCCAGAAGCGGGCCCTGCTCGGCCTGCGCACCGAGGGCATCGCCCCGCGCCCCTGCGGCTCGGCCGGGCTCGAATACCTCGCCGTCGCCCGCGGTGCCCAGGACGCCGTCGCCTTCAACTGGGAGCTCGCCTGGGACCACGCGGCCGGGCTGCTCCTGGTCACCGAGGCGGGCGGCGCCCAGGCGACCCTGTCCGGCACCCCGTACCGGATCGCGGGCGGGAACGACCTGCCGTTCACGGCCGCCCGCGACGAGACCACCGCCCAGCGCATCCTGGCCGCCCTGCGCACAGGCGGCTGACCCACCGGGCCGGGCCGGTGGGTCGTACGGTCGGCCGGCCGGGGGCTCGTGCAGTCGGGGCCGGGCCCCGGGGCACCCGCTTCCGCACCGCCCGGGGTACCCGCGTCCCCACTGTCGGTGCACCGGAATATCCTGGGCTTCCGCCTGCCGGCCGACGAAGGAGTCCCAAGGTGACGTCGATGCTCGATGCGGTCGTCGTGGGGGCCGGGCCCAACGGGCTGACCGCCGCGGCCGAACTGGCCCGCAGGGGCTTCGCGGTGGAGGTCCACGAGGCGCACGACACCGTCGGCGGCGGTGCCCGCACCGAGGAGCTGACGCTGCCGGGGTTCCGGCACGACCCCTGCTCCGCCGTGCACCCGCTGGGCATCGGCTCGCCCGCGTTCCGGGCGATGCCCCTGGCCCGGCACGGTCTGGAGTGGCTGCGCCCCGAGGTGGAGCTGGCCCACCCCTTCCCGGACGGCACCGCCGCCGTGCTCACCCGGTCCGCCGGCGAGAGCGCCATGTCGCTGGGGCCGAAGGACGCGGGCGCCTACCGCCGCCTCGTCGCCCCCTTCCTCGGCCGCTGGGACACCCTGGCCGCCGACTTCCTGCGCACCCCCTGGGACGGGCTGCCCCGCGACCCGTA
The DNA here is from genome assembly GCF_040703535.1 of Streptomyces sp. NPDC007346. Lineage (NCBI taxonomy): Bacteria > Bacillati > Actinomycetota > Actinomycetes > Kitasatosporales > Streptomycetaceae > Streptomyces > Streptomyces sp. NPDC007346. The sequence continues at coordinate 37,277 of NZ_JBEYKR010000021.1, read as the reverse complement.
CCGGCTGGCCCGCTTCGGCCTGCTCGGCCTCCAGCCCGCCACCTGGGTCTCCCGGCGCTTCGAGGGCGAGAAGGCCCGCGGCCTCTTCGCCGGGCTCGCCGCCCACGCCATCGCCCCCACCAGCGGATTCGCCACCTCGGCCATCGCCCTGGTCTTCGCGCTCGCCGCCCACGAGAACGGCTGGCCGGTGCCGCGCGGCGGCTCCCAGGCCATCTCCGACGCCCTGGCCTCCTACCTCCGCGAGCAGGGCGGCACCATCCGCACGGGCAGCGAGGTCAAGCGGCTCGACGAACTCCCGCCCGCCCGCGCCTACATCTTCGACACCTCGCCCTCCGCGCTCGCCCGCATCGCCGGCCTCGGAGGCGCCTACAGCCGCTACCGCTACGGCGCCTCCGTCTTCAAGATCGACTACGCGCTGTCCGGCCCCGTCCCCTGGACCGCCGAGGACGCCCGCCGCGCCGGCACCGTCCACATCGGCCCCGACGAGGGGACCATCGACACCGCGCTCAGGGCCGCCGTCGAGGGCCGCGACCCCAGCGTGCCCTTCCTCATCACCGCCCAGCCGAGCCTCACCGACCCCTCGCGGGCCCCCGAGGGGCGCCACGTCTTCTGGGTGTACGGACACGTCCCGGCCGGCTGGGAGGGCGACGCCACCGACGTCATCGAGCGCCAACTGGAGCGCTTCGCCCCCGGCTTCCGCGACCTCGTGCTGGCCCGCGCGGTCTCGGGCCCGCCCCAGCTCGCCGAGCGCAACGCCAACTACGTCGGCGGCGACATCGCGTCCGGCGCCTTCGCGGGGCTCCAGACGCTGATCCGCCCCAAGCTCGCCCGCGTCCCGTACGCGACAGCGCACCCGGCGGTCTTCCTCTGCTCCTCGGCCACCCCGCCCGGACCCGGCGTGCACGGCATGTCCGGCCACCACGCCGCCAAGGCCGTATGGCGGCAGCTGCGCGCCTCCTGAATCAGCGGCTGCGGGCGGCGCGGGCGCGCGGGGCGGGGCATGATGTCCGCATGAGCACCTCCGTCACCCCCGCGGTCCGCCTGGTCCGCGGGGACATCACCGACCAGTCCGTCGACGTCATCGTGAACGCCGCCAACTCCTCGCTCCTCGGCGGCGGCGGGGTCGACGGTGCCATCCACCGGCGCGGCGGCCCCGAGATCCTCGCCGCCTGCCGGGAGCTGCGCGCCTCGCGGTACGGCAAGGGCCTGGCCACCGGCCGGGCCGTCGCCACCACCGCCGGACGCCTGGCCGCCCGCTGGGTGATCCACACGGTCGGCCCGGTCTTCTCCGGAGCCCAGGACCGCTCCGCGCAGCTCGCCTCCTGTTACCGCGAATCGCTGCACCTGGCAGCCGAGTTGGGCGCCCGGACCATCGCGTTCCCGGCGATCTCGACGGGCATCTACGGCTGGCCGATGGACGACGGCGCGCGGATCGCCGTGCGCACGGTGCTCGCGGAGACCGTGGCACCCGTCGAGGAGGTGCGGTTCGTGCTCTTCGACGCGCACGCGTACGTGGAGTTCGAGGAAGTCCTCGCGATGCGCGGCTGACACCCGCAGGGCCGTCCGGGCCCGGCGCGCGGCGGCTGACACCGAGGAGGCCCCGGGGCTCCGGGACCCCGAGGTGCGTGTCGGATTTCCGCCAGCCAGGCCCCTGACCGGTGACCCATCCTGGAACCATGCACACCGACACCGAGCGCTGCGTGCGGGCCGTCCAGTCCAAGGACGCCCGCTTCGACGGCTGGTTCTTTCACGCGGGCCATCAGCCGCTGCCGATGGCTCCTGGACCTGGACGCGGACCCGGTCGCCGTCGACGCCCAGCTGCGCTCCGACCCGCTGCTCGCCCCGCTGGTCGACGCGGGGCCCGGCCGCCGGGTGCCGCGTACGGTGGACGGCGCCGAGTTCGCCGTACGCGCGGTCCTGGGCCAGCAGGTCTCCACCGCCGCCGCCCGCACCCACGCGGCCCGTCTGGTCACCGCCCACGGGGTACCGGTCGAGGACCCCGAGGGCGGGCTCACCCACCTCTTCCCCACCCCGCAGGCGCTGGCGGAGCTGGACCCGGAGGCCCTGGCCCTGCCCCGGACCCGCCGCACCACGCTCACCACCCTGGTCGCCGCCCTCGCCGACGGCACGCTCCGCCTGGGCACCGGCACCGACTGGGAGCGGGCCCGCGCCGAACTCTCCGCACTGCCCGGCTTCGGCCCCTGGACCGTCGAGGCCATCGCCATGCGGGTGCTCGGCGACCCCGACGCCTTCCTCCCCACCGACCTCGGCATCCGCCGGGCGGCCGAGCGGCTCGGCCTGCCCGCCACCCCCGCCGCCCTCACGGCCAGGGCCGCCGACTGGCGCCCCTGGCGCGCGTACGCCGTCCAGTACCTCTGGACCGTGGACGACCACCCCATCAACCACCTGCCCACCTGATCGACCACCGGCCCACCTGACGGAGGGACCCCCGCCATGACCACCATCACGCCCCCGGTGACCAAGCAGCACACGGTCGTCGACAGCCCCTACGGCCCGCTGACGCTCGTCGCCACCGACGGCGTCCTCTCGGCCCTGTACATGACCGACCAGCGCCACCGCCCGCCCGAGGAGACCTTCGGTGTACCGGACCCGGCCCCCTTCGACGAGGTGATCCGCCAGCTCACGGCGTACTTCGCCGGCGAACTCACCACCTTCGACCTCCCGCTCGACCTGCACGGCACCCCGTTCCAGCGGAGCGTCTGGGCGGAGCTGCGGAAGATCCCGTACGGCGAGACGCGTACGTACGGGGAACTGGCCGAGGAGCTGGGCAAGCCGGGCGCCTCCCGGGCGGTCGGCCTGGCCAACGGCAAGAACCCGGTCGGCATCATCGTGCCGTGCCACCGCGTCATCGGGGCCTCGGGCGGCCTCACCGGATACGGAGGCGGGCTGGACCGCAAGCAGCGGCTGCTCGCCTTCGAGAGCGGCGGCGGCCGGGACGGGGTACAGGCCCTGTTCTGAGAGAGAAGCCCTCTTCTGCGAGAGATGAAGAGACGAAGGGACGAAGGGACGACGAGGCGAAGAGGGAAGAGAAAGCAGGGGCGGGGGAGTACCGACACCGGCACATGCCCCCCGCCCCCGCTCCGCCGCCTCAGCCGGTGAAGATCTCCACGGCCGTCCAGATCGCCAGGCCCAGCATGCAGATCCCGCCGATGCGCTGCACGGTCTTCAGCGGTACGCGCTTGGCGATGAACTTCCCCGCGAGCAGAGCGAGGGCCGAGACGGACATCAGGGCGGCGGCCGAACCGATCGCGGTGGACCAGGTGCCGTTGCTCGCCGCCAGGTTGGCCGTGGTGATCTGGGTCAGGTCGCCCCACTCGCTGATGAACACCGCCATGAACGCGGTCGAGTAGACCGGCCAGAAGCCGGTCACGGTCTTCACCTCCGTGTCGTCGTCGTCCCCGCCGCTGCCGCGCAGCAGGATGAACGCGCCGAACGCGAAGAGCGAGGCCGAGACGAGCTTGACGGTCCAGTCGGGCAGCAGCCCGATCAGGCTGCCCGCGCCGACGGCGATGGCGACATGCACGATGAACGCGGACGACGTGCCGAACCACACGTAGAGCGGGCGCATCCGCGTGCCCATGGCCAGCGACGCGAACATCGTCTTGTCGGGGAGCTCCGCGAGGAAGATCAGCCCGAAGGCGGTGATGATCGCCAGGGGGTCGAGGTGCATTCCGGGTGGCTTTCTGTGCGAGCCGGGCCCCGGATCTTCGCGAAGCGCCGCTCGGGCTTTTCGGAGGACCACTCGGCCCGGCATGACGGCAGCGCCCACAGGGCGTGGACGTGTCATACAGGACCGAAGGTCTCGCCCGCCCGTGGGACGACCCGGTCACGGGTCCACGAGCCCGGCCACCGGGAACCCGAGGGCTCCAGTGTGTCGACGACCGGTTTGCGGGGCTACTCCCCTTCGCAGCCATCAACGATACCCCACCCGGATCGGCAGGGGTGCGGGTGTTCGAAGCGGGGCAGCCTCGGTAGAGTCGCGCTGATCACCCGGACCGGCGGTGGTCGTCGCCCCGCTCTCTCCTGCTTTCCCTCCCTCCACCGACCGGAAGTGCCCGTATGAGCCGCCGCCCCCGCAAGGACGTGCCCGCCCAGGGCGCTTCACGGCCCACCGTGAGCGTCTGCCGGGGCTGCTGCTGCGGCACCGAGAAGATCCCGGGCGTCGACCACGCGGCCCAGCTCACCCGGCTCCGCTCCGGGCTGGAAGGCGCCGCCACCGTACGGGCCGTCGAGTGCCTGGACGCCTGCGAGCAGGGCAACGTCATCGTCGTCCAGCCCTCGGCCGAGGGCCGCCGTGCCGGGGGCCGCCCGGTCTGGCTGGGCCTGGTCAACGACGAGCACGCGGAGCAGGACGTCATCACCTGGGCATCGGCCGGCGGCCCCGGCCTCGCGGACGCCCCGGACATCCTCGACCTCTACGTCTTCCAGCCCTCGCGCCGGGTCCGGGCGGGGCTGGAGAACCCGTAGAGGGTCCGCGGCCCGCTGTCCGGCGGGGTCACCGGCCCTGACCCCGCGGCTGGGCGCAGGCGCACCTGTGCTGACGGAACGCATCGGTGGCGATCACCGCGAGTGCGAGGACCACGGTGGCCCAGGTGCTCTCGCCGTGTGTCCGGCCGGTGGCGACCCACATGGCGAGAGCGGAACCGACGTAGACGCCGGGCCTGGAGACCAGGCCGCTCCTTCTGGTCAACCTGCCCAGCGGGGGCACCGGGAACGCCACCCGCCGCCAACTGCCGTCATCGGCACCGGTACTGCTGTCCCGATCCTCGAAAGACATCTCAACTCCCTCCGGACGGCCGTGTGTCCGGCCATCCGGTACAACCCCACCACCAGACGCCACGGGGATCGCTATTGTCGTCCTAAGCGAGACTAAAGAGGACTTCCCGGGGAGTGGCCATGGCGCGTCGTGCACGTCCGTTGGACCCGTCCGAACCGCTCGAAGCATTCGCGTCCGACCTGCGCGAACTGCGTGATGCGGCTCCGCCCCGGAGGAAGGGGACCGCGCGGGCGGAGCCTTTCGGCGTGGACCACGTCGTCGCGAAGTACGGCGTGGGACGGTCCAGTGTCTACGCCGCTCTGAGCGCACGGCGCCTGCCCTCACGGACCGTGCTGCGAGCCATGGTGCTGGCCTGGGACCCGGAGGGCGAGGCGGCGATGGCGAAGTGGATGGGCAGGAGGCGTGAGGTGGAGGCCGCGCTCGGCTCGCTCACCGGTGCGGCCCGGCGTCCGGCCCCCGCCCACACGGCCCCCGGCGTCCCTGTGCCCGGCGGGCCCGATGCCCGGGAGCGCGTACCGACGGACGATTCCCCGTCTCCGGAGTCCTCGGAGCCGGCCGCTGCCACGGCTCCTCCCTCTTCCCCTCCCGCCCCCACTGCCCCCGTATCGGCCGTGGCGAGTGAGATCAGGCGACTGTACGAGGCTGCCGGCAAGCCGCCGTTGCGGAGCATCAGTTCCGCGGTCCTGACCGACCCCCGAAGCACCGACATCAGCCCCGAGACGGTCCGGCGTGTCGTTTCCGGGGCCCACGCCAGGCAGAGCAGCGTGGTCGCCGTGGCTCGCGCGCTCGCCGCACTCGGCGACGGCGAGGTCACCGACGCGGAGGAGAGGGCATCGCACCTGCATGAGCTGGAGACGGCCGAAGGCGATGGCGGCTCACGGCCGCAGCAGGGTGGTGAGGAGGCGCCGCGTTACGACTTCCGAGGGGCCGTCATCCACGGCCTCCACCTGACGGCAGGCGATGGCCAGACCCTCGACCTGCGCGACGCGGTTCTGCACGAACCGGTGGTGCGGGCGGGAGACGGGCAGACGGTCAACGTCGGGGACAGCACGCTGAACGGCATGGCGGTGTGGGGTGGGGACCGACAGACCTTCCACTTCGGGGACGCGACGCTGAACGACGCTGCGGTGCGGGGCGGGGACCGGCAGGCATTCCACTTCGGGGACGCGACATTGAACGACACGGCGGTGCGGGGCGGCGACGGGCAGACCTTCCACTTCGAGGACACCACGTTCCACGGTGCGGCCCTACTCGGCGGGGACGAGCACGTCTTCTACACGGTGGACCGCGTACCTCCGACCGAGCCGGACGACGCGGTCGGCGCCGAGGCTTTGACGACGGGACCACCGCTGCTCGCCCTGCCGCCTGCCCGTACGGAGACGACGGACGAGGACGGCAAGCGACAGGACCCCGGTCCACGTGCCGCCCAGTAGGCTGCCGGTCGACCGAGCCGTGCCGCCCGGAGCACGCGGCGGCTTCGGCACCGCGTCGGTCGGCGCCCGTGGGCCCGGCCGTCAACGGGGCACCGCCACCGCCGACTTCAGGATTCCGCCGGTGTAAGGTCCTGCCATGGCCAAGGTGAGCGTCAGTCTGGACGCCGAACTCGTCGTCGAAGTCATGGTCCTCGCGGGCGTCGGCAACCCGCAGGACGCCGTGGAACTCGTGGTGCGTGACTACATCGCCCGTGGCCACCACACCGAGGCGCTGGTCGCCGAGCGCGAGGAGTCGGTCCGGGACGTGGAGATCAAGCCCGAGGCCCAGCAGGGCTGAAACGCCCGCACCGGGGCCCCGGGCCCCACCTGTGCCCCGGGCCCCACCCGGGGCAGATGCCCTACGCGACCGGCTGCCCGTCCTCCAGCTCCGCCGTGCCGGTACCGGACTCCAGCACGTCCAGGGCCGCCCGCACCCGCGATTCCAGTTGTCCCAGCAGATAGTCGCCCAGGTCGGCCGGGGCGACCAGCTTCCAGGAGACCAGTTCCTCCTCCTGGAGCCGGATCGCCGCGAGCTGCTCCGGGGTGAGCACCCCGCCGTCGTACAGGTACGCCACGATCGGCGGCCGGCTCCGGCCCCGCGTCCAGTCCACGGCGAGCAGCCGGCCCGGCGCCAGGTCGAGCCCGATCTCCTCCACCGTCTCGCGCCGGGCGCCCTGCCGGGGGCCTTCGCCCGTCTCCGACTCGACCGTTCCGCCGGGCAGCGCCCAGCCCTTGCGGTAGTTCGGCTCCACGAGCAGGACGTGTCCGTCGGCGTCGCGGAAGAGGCACGCGGCTGCGGCGAGGACCCGGGGGAGCCCGGCGATGTACGTGGCGTAGTCGGCATCGGTGGTGGTCACGGCCGACAGCGTAGTGGTGCGGGGCCGCCCGCACAGCCGTGGACGGCCATGGGCAGATCAGGGGTCGTGCGGATAGGGTCGGGGCGGCGCGACTGCCTGTTCGAAAGCAAGGGATGCAAGGTGACGGACGGAGCAGATGTGGAGACCGCCCGCGTGCTCGTCGCGGCGGACAAGTTCAAGGGATCACTCACGGCCGTGCAGGTCGCGGAGCGGGTGACGGCCGGGCTGCGGCGCGTCGTCCCCGGCGTACGGGTGGAGACCCTGCCCGTCGCGGACGGCGGCGACGGCACGGTCGCGGCGGCGGTGGCCGCCGGGTTCGAGCGCCGCGAGGCGCGGGTGACCGGCCCCCTCGGGGACCCGGTGACGGCGGCGTACGCGCTGCGCGATTCCACCGCCGTGGTGGAGATGGCCGAGGCCTCGGGCCTCCAGCACCTCCCCGCAGGGGTGTTCGCCCCGCTCACGGCCACCACGTACGGCTCGGGCGAACTCCTGGGGGCCGCCCTGGACGCCGGGGCGACGACGATCGTGTTCGGGGTCGGCGGCAGCGCCACCACGGACGGCGGCGCGGGCATGCTCGCCGCGCTCGGGGCCCGCTTCCTGGACGCGGACGGCAAGCCCGTCGGCCCCGGTGGCGGAGGTCTCGCCGCACTGGCCGAGGCCGACCTGACCGGGCTCGACCCGCGTCTGGCGGACGTCGACCTGATCCTGGCCAGCGACGTGGACAACCCGCTGACCGGGCCCAAGGGCGCCCCTGAGGTGTACGGGCGGCAGAAGGGCGCGAGCGAGGAGGACATCGCGGTCCTCGACGCGGCCCTGAACCACTACGCCTCCGTCCTGGGGCCGGAGACGGCGGCCCTGCCCGGCGCCGGAGCGGCCGGAGGCATCGGGTACGGGGCGCTCGTCGCCCTCGGTGCCCGCTTCCGCCCGGGGATCGAGGTCATGCTCGACGTGCTCGGCTTCGCCCACGCGCTCGCCCGCGCCACGCTGGTCATCACCGGCGAGGGCTCGCTCGACGAGCAGACCCTGCACGGCAAGGCCCCGGCGGGGGTGGCCGCGGCCGCCCGGGAGGCCGGGATCGAGGTCGTCGCGGTCTGCGGCCGACTCGCCCTGTCCCCGGAGGCGCTGAGCGGGGCGGGCATCGCGCGCGCCTACGCCCTGGCCGAGCTGGAACCGGACCCGGCGGTCTCGATGGCCCAGGCCGGACCGCTGCTGGAGCGGGCGGCCGAGTCGATCGCGCGGGACTTCCTGAGCTGACGGAGAGGGGCCGGTGTACGGGACGTACGTCCCGGCCCCTCCTGCCGCGCCGGGGCGTACGACCGGCCCGTCCTCCCGCGCCGGGACGTACGACCGGCCCGTCCTCTCGCGCCACAGGTTGACGCGGTACGGGGAGGCTTCCCGTTCAGGTGGGCCCCTTCCCTCACCCCCGCGACGCCGGCAACCGCAGCGCCTCCAGCGCCAGCACCGTCTCGACCAGCTCGCGTGGGTGTGACAGCGACCGCGAGGTCAGCCGTTCCAGCCGCCGCAGCCGGTTGAACACGGTGTTCCGGTGACACCGCAGCCGTACCGCGGCCCGCCCCACCGAACCCCCGCACTCCAGCCACGCCTCCAACGTCCCCATCAGCAGGGCCCGTTCCGCCGGAGCCAGCACGAGCAGCGGGCCGAACACCTCCGTGAGCAGCCGCGCGGACAGCTCCGGCGCGCTCGCCACGAGGGCCGTCGGCAACCGCTCGTCCAGCGCCACGATCTCGCGCGTCCCCGGCCCACAGGCCAGCAGCGCCGCCCCCGCCAGCCGTCGGGCGAGCCCCAGCTCCGCGAGGCCGCCCACCACCGGGCTGACGCCGACCGGCCCCGCCCCGGCCTCCGCCAGCCGCGCGACCGGCCCGGCCAGGCCCTCCGGGCCCAGCAGGACGACCCCCACCTCCCCGCACCAGCACCACCGCGCCCCCTCCGGATCCGGGACCGAGGCTGCCGGGACGGTCGCCACCGGGGCACGGCCTACCGCAGCGGTCCCGCCCGGGGCGGAGGCCACCGGAGCGGTCCCGTCCGGGACGGAGGCTGCCGGGCCGCGGCCCACCGGAGCGTTCGCGCCCGGCACCACCACCGCGTAACGCCCCCGTTCGGGCAGCCCGAGCCCCCGCGCCGCACGCCGCACCTGGTGCGGCTGGGCGGAGCCCGCCAGCAGCGGGCCGAGCAGCGCCCCGGCCCGCGTCCGCTCCCCGGGCCCCGTCTCCCGCAGCATCCCCGCCTCCGTCCGCCGGACCGGCCACCGGCTCGTCGGGCGCCTGTCGTCCGCCACCGCGACCGCCGCCGGGACCGGTCTCCCCGATGACCGACGAGGATGCCACCGGCCGTCCCCGCGGGAGCCCGCCCGTCGCCGCCTCTGTGCGCGTGCACAACGAGGCCCTTCGATCGCTGGTCACCCGCATCGACTCCGGCCCGCACCGTGGACGCGCGCCCCGGCCGGTGCTGGTCTGTGGCACCACACGACGCCACACCCCACAGCTGAGCACCACCCACGAGCCTCACCCATCAGCACGACACGAGCAGAGCTCCACCCACGAGCACCCCATGAGCCCCACCCATCAGCACGGCTCATGAACACCACCCATCAGCACGACACGAGAAGGCGGAAGGAGGAGGACGCATGGCAACGCTAGAGATCCGCGCACTGTCCGTCGGCTACGGCCCGGTCCGGGCCCTGCGCGACATCTCCGTCGATGTGCCGGACGGCGCGATCACCGCCGTACTCGGCGGCAACGGCGCGGGCAAGACCACGCTGCTGCGGGCCGTATCGCGGACCCTCGGCTTCCACCGCGGTACGGGCACCGGCACCATCCGGTTCGACGGCCGCCCCCTGGAGGGGCTGCGGCCCGCCCAGGTGGTGGCCGCCGGAGTGGTCCAGGTACCGGAGGGCCGGCAGGTCTTCGCCCGGATGACGGTGGCCGACAACCTGCGCGCGGGCGCACTCGGGGCGCGCGGCGGGCGCAAGCAGACGAGCGCCGCCCTGGCCCGCGTCCACGAGCTGTTCCCGGTCCTCTCCGACCGTGCCCACCAGCGGGCCGGACTCCTCTCCGGCGGTGAGCAGCAGATGCTGGCGATGGGCCGGGCCCTGATGGCGGGGCCCCGGCTGCTCCTGCTGGACGAGCCCTCGCTCGGCCTCGCCCCGCTGATGGCGGCGAGGATCGCGGAGACCGTGCAGGAGATCAACGCGAGCGGCACCTCCGTGATGCTCGTCGAGCAGAACGCGGCCATCGCGCTGCGCCTGGCCTCGACGGCGTACGTACTCGACGTCGGCGAGGTCGCCCTGCACGGGCCCGCCGCCGAACTGGCCGCCTCCGACGAGGTGCGCCGGCGCTACCTCGGCGTGGTCGACGAGGAGGCCGCCGCCGACGCGGACGCGGCCTCCCGCCACCGGCGCACCCTGAGCAGGTGGTCCGCGTGAAGACCGCACCGGCCACCGCGGCCGACGCCACCACCGAGCCGGCCGCCCTCACCGTCACCGACGTGACCGTACGCTTCGCCGGGCTCACCGCCCTGGACGGCGTCTCCTTCACCGTCGAACCCGGCAGCGTGCACGCCGTCATCGGCCCCAACGGCGCGGGCAAGTCCACCTGCTTCAACGTCCTCTCCGGCGTCTACCGCGCCGCCGCGGGCACCGTCCACCTCGGCACCACCGAGCTCACCGGCCTCGCGCCGCACGCCATCGCCGCCCTCGGCGTCGCCCGCACCTTCCAGAACCTGGCGCTCCCGCCGCACGCGACCGTCGCCGACAGCCTGCTGCTCGGCCGTCACCGGCTCACCCGCTCCGGGTTCCTCGCCACCGGCCTGCGGCTGCCGTCCGCCGCCCGCGAGGAGCGGCGCCACCTGGACCGGGTCCGCGAGATCGCCGAATTCATCGGCCTGGAGCAGGCGTTGGAACGTCCGGCGGGCTCCCTCCCGTACGGGCAGCAGAAGCTCGTCGAGCTGGGCCGCGCCCTGTGCATGGAGCCACGGGTGCTGCTCCTGGACGAGCCGATCGCCGGGATGACCGCCGACGAACGCCGCCGTACCGCGGCCGTCGTGGCCGACGTACGCGACAGCCTCGGCATCTCCATCGTGCTGGTCGAGCACGACATGGGGGTGGTGATGCGGCTCGCGGACGCGGTGACCGTACTCGACTTCGGACGCAGGATCGCGGGCGGCACACCCGCCGAGGTCCAGAACGACCCGGCCGTCGTCCAGGCCTACTTGGGAGCACCGGAATGACCACGTTCATCGAACTTCTCCTCGGCGGCCTGTCGATCGGTTCGGTCTACGCACTGATCGCCCTCGGGTTCGTCGTCATCTTCAAGGCCACCGAGGTCGTCAACTTCGCCCATGCGTCACTGCTGTTGGCGGGCGGCTACGTCACCGCCGTCCTCCACGACGACATCGGGTTCTGGCCCGCGCTGCTCGTCGGGATCGCCGGGGCCGCGACCGTCGGGGCGGCCATCGAGTTCTTCGTGATGCGCCGCTACCGGGGCAGCGACCACAGCGTCCTGGCCATCGTCACCATCGGCGTCGACATCCTCCTCATCACCGAACTCACCCGCCGCATGGGCACGGACGTCCTCGCGCTCGGCGACCCGTGGGGCAACGAGGTCGTCCAGATCGGCGGGATCACCCTCGCCCAGACCAGGATCGCCGCGTTCCTCGCCGCCGGACTCCTCATCTCCGTGTTCCTGCTGGCCTTCCGCTACACATCGTGGGGCGTCTCCATGCGGGCCGCCGCCGAGAACCCGCAGACCGCCGCCCTCATGGGCATCAAGCTGGGCAGGGTCTCGCTCGCCGCCTGGGCCGTCGCCGGGGCCCTGGCCGCCGTCGCGGCGCTCTTCCTCACGGTCTTCCCGACGCCCGGCCTGGAGCGCGCCACCTCGCTCGCCGCGCTCAAGGCGTTCCCCGCCGCGATCCTCGGCGGGCTCGACTCCACGACCGGGGCGCTCGCCGGCGGACTCATCGTCGGCGTCACCGAGTCGCTCGCCACCGGCTACCAGAGCGACCTCTCCTTCCTCGGCCGGGGCATCGGCGATCTGGCGCCCTACCTGGTGATGGTCGCGGTCCTGCTCATCCGGCCCGCGGGACTCTTCGGCACGAAGGAGCTGGCCCGTGTCTGACACCGCCGCCGAAGCCACCTCCGGAGCGACAACCGCCCCCGCCCCCGCGCCCGGTGGCGCGGGGAGCCTCACCGGCCGGCTGCTCCGGCCCCGTACGTGCGCCGTCCTCATCGGCTCCCTCCTGCTCCTCGCCCTCCCCTTCTACCTGGACCGCTTCTGGCTCCAGGCCGGACTGTTCGCGATGGCGGCGGCCATCGGTGCCATCGGGCTGAACATGCTCACCGGCGCCACCGGCCAACTCTCCATGGGCCACGCGTTCTTCCTCGCCGTCGGCGCGTACAGCTACTGCGTCCTGGCGGGGGAGTCCAGCACCGAGAACGGCCACGCCCTGACCGGGCTGGGGCTGCCCACCTGGCTGGCGGCGATCCTCGCCGTACTGATCGCGGGGGCCGCGGGAGGGCTGTTCAGCCCGATCGCCGGGCGGCTGCGCGGCGCCTACCTCGGTATCGCGACCCTCGCACTGATCTTCATCGGGCAGCACGTCCTGTTCAACGCGGGCTCCCTGACCGGGGGTTACAACGGGCGGGCCGTACCGCCGCTCTCCCTCTTCGGGTTCACCTTCGACGACAGTGAACTCGTCGTCGCCGCCGTCCCGTTCGGCTCCTCGGAGAAGCTCTGGTACGTGGGCCTGGCCGCTCTGCTGCTCAGCGCCCTGTTCGCCCGCGGTGTGCTGCGGGGCAGGCCGGGCCGGGCGATGAACGCCATCCGCGACCACCGGATCGCGGCGGGCGTCATGGGCGTACCGGTGGCGCGCTACCGGGCCGGGGTCTTCGTCCTGTCCTCGATGTACGCCGGTCTCGCGGGCGTCCTGCTCGCCCTGGTCTTCCAGCGGACCGTGCCCGAGTACTTCGGCATGATCCTGTCCCTCGAATACCTCGCCATGATCGTCATCGGCGGTCTCGGCAGCGTCGCGGGGGCCGTCGTCGGCGCCTTCTTCGTCTCCCTGCTCCCGCAGGTGCTCACGCACTACAGCGACTCCCTCCCCCTGGTCTCCGCCCCCGGTACGGGCGGTCTGGCACCGGGTGAGGCGTCCCGCTATCTGTACGGCGCCGCGGTGGTCGCGGTGGTCCTGTTCCTGCCCGGCGGCCTCGCCCGCCTCGGCATCGCACGCCCGCGAGTCCGCCTCGCCAAGGCACGCCCGCGATTCACGCGTCCGAAGAAATCAGGGGAGAAGAAATGAAACTCAGAGCGCTCACGGCCGTGGTCGCGGCCCTCACCGTCACCCTCGTCGGGTGCAGCGGCAAGGCGACCGAAGGGAAGGGCGACGAGCAGGACAAGGCCGGTATAAAGACGGGCCCCGGGGTCTCCTCCTCGACGATCTCGCTCGGTGTCCTCACCGACATGACCGGGGTGTACGCCTCGCTCGGCAAGAGCGTCACCCAGGCCCAGCAGCTGTGGGTGAAGCAGATCAACGCCAAGGGCGGCATCTGCGACCGGAAGATCGAGCTGACCATCCGGGACCACGGGTACGACCCGCAGAAGGCCATCGCCGGCTACACCGAGCTGGAACCGAAGGTGCTGGGCTTCGCCCAGTTCATCGGCTCCCCGTTCGTCGCCGCCGTCGAGCAGCGCATCGACGGCAAGGACAAGGGCCTCGTACTGCCGCAGGCCTGGTCGGCGAACCTGCTCGGCTCCCCGTACATCCGCGTCATCGGCGCCACGTACGACGTCGAGACCATCAACCTGATCGACCACCTGCTCAAGGAGAAGCGCATCGCCAAGGGCGACAGGATCGGTCATGTGTACTTCGAGGGCGACTACGGCGAGAACGCGCTCACCGGCTCGAAGTACGCCGCGAAGGAAGAGGGGCTCACCGTCGTCGAGCAGAAGATCAAGCCGACCGACAACGACATGACGGCCCAGGTCGCCGCCCTCAAGCAGGCCGGGGTGAAGGCCGTCATCGTCAGCGCGGGCCCCCGCCAGGCGGCCTCGCTCGTCGGCGTCGCGGCGGCGACCGGCTTCAACGTCCCCGTCGTCGGCAACAACTCGGCGTACGCACCGCAGTTGTTGAAGACCCAGGCGGGCCCGGCCCTGCTCAAGGACTACTACATCGCCTCCTCCACCCTGCCCATCGGCGACCCCGGCGACGGCCCGTCCCTGCTGGCCAAGGAGTACGCGTCGCAGTACCCGAACGACGTCCTCGACAACGGGGTCGTCGCGGGCTGGACGGCGGCCTCCGTCTTCGGCGAGGCGCTGGACAAGGCGTGCGACAACAAGGAGCTGACCCGGGAGGGCGTGGACAAGGCGCTGCTCACGATCAAGGGGTACGGGACCGAGTTCGGGGTCACCCACGACTTCTCCGACCCCACGGCGCCGTCCACCCGGGAGAGCGTCATCATGAAGCCGGACGCCACGGTCCCCGGCGGCCTGAAGGTCATCAGCCCGGCGTCGGTCTCCCCGGCGGCGAAGTCGTTTCCCCTGAAGTAGCACCCGGAGCGCGTCCACGGTGAAGCGACGCCGTGAGCGCGTACGCGGTGAAGCGACGCTCTGAGCGCGGTTCCCGGTGAAGTGACGCCATGAACGCGGGTGTGGGCCCGGCCGTCGTCCTGCGGCCGGGCCCACACCCACGCTCGGGTCGCTCAGCTCGTGTACGCCTCCACTTCGGAGAGCTGGGCGGCCGGCCAGCCGGTGTTGCCGGCGAACGTCAGCCGCAGGTAGCGGGCCGAGGTCCCGGGCAGGGTGACCGTCGCGGTGTTGCCACTCGACGGGTCGAAGGTGTAACCCGCCGATTCCTTCAGGGTGTTGTACGTGCTGTTGTCGGTGGACCCCAGCACGCTCAGGGTCTGGGTGCGCGTGGCCCAGGCGGCCGCCGGGGGCAGCTTCAGCACCACCCGCCGCACGGCCTTCGCCGCGCCCAGGTCGACGGTGAGGGACTGCGGGAAGGCGTTGTCACGGCTCTCCCAGTACGTGTCCGCGTTCCCGTCCACCGCGTTCCCGGCGCCGTACACGTCGACGTGGCTGCTCGCGGTCACCGCACGACCCTGGGCGAGGTTGCCGGTCTCCTCCGGGGGATCGGTCGGGCCGGGCGGGTCGGTGGGCTCGGGCGGGTCAGTGGGGTCCGGCGGGTCGGTGGGGGTGCCCGGGTCGCCCCCCGGCACCCCGCCGTTGGTCCACACCGGGTCCGGCCAGACACCCGTGCAGGCGGGCGGGTCGGCGTACCAGCCGGAGTTGCCGGTGCCCCGGGTGATCTGGAAGCCCGCGCCGACGCAGTTGTGGATCGGGTTGGACTGGGCGATGTTCGCGGCGACGACGTCGGTGAACGTCGCCCTGCCCGGGGACTGGACCTGGAGTGCGTAGGTCCCCGCCCCGTCGATCTTCACCCGGTTGAAGTTCAGCCCGTTGCTCGCGCCCTCGATGAGGTGGATCGCCGCGTAGGAGCTGTCCAGGATCTCGGTGTCGGTGACGTTGATCGTCGCACCCTCGATCGGCTCGTTGAGGCCGCTGAACCAGACGGCGCCGACGCCGAACTTCCAGTTGTAGTCGTTGTTCCCGGTCCGGATGAGGGTGTTGCGGGCGGCGGTGTGCGTACCCGAGACGGCGGTTCCCCGGCCGGAGTTGACCCCGGGGTAGCGGTTGGCGATGTGCAGCCCGCCGCCGTTGGTGATGGTGTCCGACATGACGTTGTCGGAGATCGTGATGTCCTTGCCGCCGTACGTCACGATGTTGTTCGCCAGGATCGGCAGGATGACGGTGTTGAACGTGAACTTGTTGTTCACGTTCGGGATGTTCTCCGCCCACATGGCGAGGCCGTCGTCACCGCTGTTGCGGACGAAGGTGTTGGTGACGGTGGAGTTGGTGACGCCGTAGTGGAAGTTCACCCCGTCGGCCGTCTGGTCCAGGATCCGGGTGTTCTTCATGGTGAAGTTGTTCATCGGGCCGGTCAGCCAGGCGCCGCACTTGGTGTGCTGGAGCCAGAGGTTGTCGACGACCGAGTCCGACAGGGAGCCGCCGATGGCGTTCACCTGGTCGTCGTCGATCCGCTCGCGGATGTCGCCGATGATCGCGAAGTCTTTCAGCGTCACGTTCGAACTGCCGCCCTGGGAGGCGTACTTGCCGTAGACGCCCACGGCCTTGGCGCGGTCCGTGGGGTGCCGGCCGGTCAGCACGCTGTACCAGGGGCCCGCCCCGCGCAGCGTCACCTCGTCGACGATGATGTGGTCCTGGACCTTGAAGGTTCCCTGCGGGATGTACACCTCCCGGCCCTGGGTGCGGCCCGCGTCCACGGCCGCCTGGATCTTCGCCGTGGCGTCCGCCTCGCCGGTGGGGTCGGCGCCGAAGTCGCTCACCACGTCCAGGGCCCCGGAGGGCTTGCCGATGGGGGCGGCGACCTGTTCGAAGTCGGCGAGGTCGATGGTGAACGTGGAGGACTGGGCGGTGGAGGAGACCTGGAGGCGGACCTTGGTGCCGGTCGGCAGCGTGGCGCCGAACATCGTCCGGGCCTCGTCGTAGAAGTGGTGCGGGTCGGTGTCGCCGGGGTTGTTGTTGAACGGGTAACCCCCGTAGAACCAGCCGTACTTCGAGGTCACGGGCACGCTCTTGAGGTGCGTCCCGTCGACCCGCACGTCGATCGAGGCGTCCCGGCCCGTCCCGGCGGCGTTGTCCGGCAGCGAGTAGCGGAAGGTCATCGCGTTCGCCGGTTCGGTGAGCGTGAACTCCACGTACTCGCCGACCGCGTCGAGCGTGACGGCCTGGCGGCCCGACGCCTCCGAGGGCAGCGAGCCGTAGAGCCGGTCGGGGCCGATGAGCGTGCCGTTGGTGGCGGCGTACTCGGCCTCGTGCTCCGTGAACGGGACGGTCGCCCCGCGTCCGGGCACGTCCAGCGGGGAGGGTGCGGGGACCGCGGCGGCAGCGGCGGGCGGTGCGCCGGCCACGACCAGTGTGGTGGCGGCGGCCAGCGCGGTGAGGGCCAGCGCCAGGGAGGCGGAGAGGGATCGCCGCGCGATGCGGCCGGGGCGTGGGGGTGGTGGGGGAGGGGTCACGGGAGGTCCGTCCTTGCGGCTCGGGGGCTCTGCGGACGCCCTGAGGCTAAGAGCAGCTCCGCAAGGAAGTCTATGCCGCTGCGCAAAATATTGCCCTGGAAGCTCAAATTAGCGACTCAGGCCGGATGTGATGTGCCCTCACCCAGGGCGGAACGCCGACCGGCTCCGGAGGCGGCCGACGTGGTCAGACCTCGCGGCCGTCCATCCCGATGTACCGGAAACGCCCCCGCTCCACGCGGTAGATGAAGACCCCGGTTCCGGTGTACATCCCGTTCGCGGGCTCGAACGCGTAGCTCTTGGAGACGCCCTTGTACCGCGTCGACCGCAGCACGGGCAGCATGTCCTGCCGCGTCACCGTGGACCGGCCCGTCCCCTCCGCGCAGGCCGCGATCAGCCCGACCGCGTCGTACGCCTCGGCGGCCAGCAGCGGCGGCGCACCGTCGAAGCGCCTGCGGTACGCGGCGGCGAAGGCGTGCACCGAGGGTACGGAGGCGGGATCGGCGGCCGTCGACACGACCAGCCACCCCGCCGCGTCCTCGCCCGCCTCCGCCAGGAACCGGGGATCGTGCACGGCCTGGGTGCCGATCTTCGGTCCTAGGAACCCCGCCCGCGTCAGCGCCCGCGCGAACCGGCCGGCATCCCGCCACCCGCCCCCGTACACCACCGCCCCCGGCTTCCTCGCGACGATCCGCTCCGCCTCGGCGTCCAGCTCCGTGCTGCCCTCCCGCACGGTCTCCGCCAGGACCGTGCGGCCGTTGCCCCGCAGCCCCGCGTCCAGGAACCGCGTGGTCTGCCGGCCGTACTCGGTGCCGTCGTCCACCAGCGCCACGGCGTCGATCTCGTACGCCCCCAGGTACTGCGCCACCGGCAGCATCTGCATGTCGTTGCGCGGCCGGGCGCACAGGAAGATCCGGTTGAGGTTGCGGGTGTCCCCGTCGACCACGCTGAGCAGCGGCAGTGCCGCCTCGTCGTACGCCACCAGCGCCTCGCGCGCCGCGTCCGCGCCGGTCGCCCCGATGGCCGCGATCAGCAGCGGGTCCTCGGCGAACCGCCGCACCGCCGCCTTCGCCTTCTCCTCGTCACCGCCGTCGTCGGCCGTGACCAGGCGCAGCGTGAACGGCGCGTCCTTGCGGGCGTTGTGCTCCTCGACCGCGAGGAGCGCCGCCCGCTCCTGGCCCTTGCCCACGGCCGCCGAGGGGCCGCTGAGGTCGGCCTGCACCCCGATGCGCAGCTCCGGCCGGGCGGCCGCACTCTCCCCGCCGCCCCCCTCGCCCTGCCCGCCCCGGGCCTCCTCGCCCCCGAACCCGGCCAGCCAGGCGGTGGTGCCGCCCGCCGCCGCGAGGACCGCGCCGCCGGTCACGTACGCGAGGAACCGCCGGCGCCCGGGGGCGGCGGGGACGGCGGTGGTGTCCCTGCTCCCGGTGCCGGGAGCGCCGGTCCCCGCCGTGGAACCGGCGTCCAGGCTGGTCGCCTCGATGTCGGGCAGGGCCAGCATCCTCGCGGAGCGTTCGGCGATCAGATGGGTCACCGGGCCGGGCAGCCAGCTGCCGCCCGCCGCGTCCTCGGCGAACGCCCGCCGGATGTCCCCGGCGGTCGGCCGCCCCTCCGGCTCCTTGGCCAGGCAGGCCTCCACCAGGGGGCGCAGCCCCGGCGGCAGCGCGCCCAGATCCGCCGGGTCGTGCACCGTACGGAAGAGCATCGCCTCGGCCGGGCCGCTGCCGAACGGCCGTGCGCCGGTCGCCGCGTACACCAGGACGCAGCCCAGCGAGAAGATGTCGCTCGGCGGGCCGATCCGCCGTCCCTGCGCCTGCTCGGGTGAGAGGAAGCCGGGCGAGCCGACGATCACGTCCGTCGCCGTGAGGACGGTGTCGTCCAGGGCCCGCGCGATCCCGAAGTCGATCAGCCGAGGACCGTCCAGACCCAGCAGAACGTTGCCGGGTTTCACGTCCCGGTGGACGAGCCCCGCCCCGTGGACGGCCTCCAGCGCCTCCGCCAGCATCGAGCCGAGCGCCCGCACGCTGCGCTCCGGCAGCGGCGCCCCGCCCCCCACCGCCTCGCTCAGCGGCGGCCCCGGCACGAACTCGGTGGCCAGCCACGGCGCGGCCGCCTCGGTGTCGGCGTCGACCACCGGCACCGCCCACCGGTTGCGCACCTGCCGGGCGATCATTACCTCGCGCCGGAACCGGGTGCGGAACCCGGGGTCGTCCGCGTACTCGGCCCGGATCAGCTTGATGGCCACCAGCGCGCCGCCGGGCGACCGGCCCAGCAGCACCACGCCCATACCTCCGGCACCGAGCCGGCCGAGGGTGCGGTACCCGGCGATCCGCGCCGGGTCCGTGGAATGGAGCGGTTCCATCAGCGGTTACGTCCCTGAATCGTGTCGTCCGCCCGCAGGCGCTCTCTCCAACAAGACCTGGCCCACGGTCACTTCAGTTCCAGCTCGACGCGGTAGAGCACCTTGGCACCGCCCTCGGCGGCGATCCGCAGCAGGTCGGCGTTCTCATAGCCCTGGGCGCCCTTGACCGAGACGGCCGTGGTCACCGGCCCGATCCGGGACTTGGTCCACACGTAGTCCTGGGTCCCGCCCGAGCCGGGTCCGGTGTACTTCCCCGCCTCGAAGAGCGAGGCGTCCGCGTTGCGCACGTCCTTCGGGTCGAACTGCAACGACATCAGCCCGCTCAGCCGCTGCCCGCTGCCCAGCTCCTGCGCCGGGCACCGGAAGCTCTCCTGGACGGTGTCCTTGATCTCCCGGTCCGCCCCCTCGACGGTCTCGTGCACCGTCACGGTCACCGCCCCCTGGACCCGCCCCTTGCCGTCCTGGGCCGGGATGTCGATCCGCCGGGTGAAGGTGTCCAGCACCCCGGCGGGCAGCGCGGTCCGGCTCCAGACACAGGAATCGGCCAGCACCGGCCACGTACCGCCGCTCTCGTACGGGGTGTGCCGCACCATCCCCGCCGTCCAGTCGTCCTCCCCCAGAGCGGCGTTACGCGTCAGCCTGCGGGCCTCGGCGGCCGTCTTCGGCACCCGGGCCGGGTCGGGAGTGAACTCGTACGCGCTGGGCAGCGCCCCGGGCTCCCCGGACTCCTGCGGCTCCTTCGGGTCCTGCGTCCCGGACGGGTCCTGCGTCCCGGACGGGTCCGCCGTCCCCCCGGCCTGCCTCACCGAGGCGGACGGCTTCGGCTCCGGGTCCTCCCCGGCCTGCGTCGCCGCGTTTCCGCAGCCCGCGAGCAGTATCCCCGCCGCCGCGACCGCCACCGCACGTACCCCGTCGCGCCTGTTCCTCGTCATCATCGGACCCCCGTCGTCCCCCTGCTCCGCGCCCCGCCCGAATCGTCGGGGCGTCGGATGCGACGTGATTCTAGAAGCCCGGCGCGCCGGATTGACAGGACCCCCGTACTCACCCCGCTGCCGAAACTTCTCAGCCACTGCGAGGGGTTCGCCTCTGGTGTGGGGGAGCGGTTCGTGGTAAGCGCCCGTCGCCGGGAGGTGGTCGTGGCTGAAATCAGGTCACGGCGGACGAACGGAACTCCCGTACGGCGGGGGCGATACCGGGGGTCAGGGGGCCTCACGGCCCCCGTCCACGGGTCCCATGATCGGCGGAAAATTGGTCTGGACCACCTGGGGGGCCGGTGGTTAGCTCGACCCCGGACCCGGGCCGCCGGGCTGCGGGCCGTTCCGCTTCGGCCCGTCCTATCCGCTGCCTGCCCGCGTCCTGCTGAGGGGATCCATCCCGTGATCGACATCGTGGCCGTACTCAGGGCCGAGGACGCCGTACTGGACTTCCTCTCCGTGCTCATCGCCCCCGGGCCCGCCCTTCGGCGGGAGGAGGGCCGTGAGGTCCACGTCCTGTTCGGCGACACCGCCGAACACCTGGTGCTCCCGGCCGGCCTCCCCGCAGCCGAGCGCCTCGCCGCCGTCGCCCGGCACATCCGGCCCGTCGACGAGAGCGCCGCGTCGCCGGGACCGGAGGCGCTGGCCGCCCTGATCGAGGCCGTGGCCCAAGGAGCCCCTGCCCGGCTCTGGACCCACTCGCCCGCCGACACCCGGCGCAGCAGGGGCCGCCTCGGCCGGGACGCCGCTGCCGCCGTCGCCCCGGACGGGCCGCCCGTCCTGCACGCGGTGGGCCACTCCCCGTACCTCCAGTTCGTCAGCGACCTCGACCGGCCGCTGGACCGCGCCGGGGCCGAGGCCAAGCTCGCCTTCGTCAACCGGCACTGCGGCCACCTGCTGCGGACCGCCTCCGCCGAGTACGTCGTCCAGACCGGCCGGGTCCACGCCACCGAGCGCTTCTTCTCCGCCGGGCCGCAGGAGCGCGAACGCCTCTTCGCACTTCTGGCCAGCCTCGACGAGGAGGCGGCCTCGGTGCGTGACCCGTGGGAGTTCGCCACCTCCGCCTACGAGGCGGAGCGGCTGGACGCCACCGTCGCGTGGATCGCCGGGCACTGTGCGCCCGGCAGCGGCCCCCTCATCGAGGTCGGCGCCTGCGAAGGGGCGCTCACCACCCGGCTCGCGGAGAAGGGCTTCACCGTCCACGCGACCGAACCCAACCCCGCCTTCCGCGGGCGGCTGGCCGAGGCCGTCGGCGACACCGCCAGGATCCGCCCCGACTCCCTGGAGGAGCTGGCCGCCGGCCGAGGGCTGCGCGGTGCGGCCTACCTCCTGATCGAGATGCTCTACTACGGCCAGGACCTCGCCCTGCTGGACCGGCTCCCGACGGACCTGGTCTTCGTCGCCCTCGAACCCGAGACGCTCGCCACCGGGCTGACCCCCTGGCTGGAGAGCGCCCCGCACTGGGAGAAGGCCGACGAGACCCCGCTCGTCGCCCCGGCGCTGGAGACCGTCTGCGGCGGCCGCGCCTACCTCGGCAAACGCGGCAGCGTCGGCGTCCTGCTGCGCCGCACCGGCGCCTGACGGGGGCCACCGTGTACGACGTCTGCGTCGGGCTCGGCTACCACTGCGAGTCCACCTACCAGCTCCGCCGCATCACCGGGATGGAACGGGCCCACTTCTTCGACTGGCTCGACCTCGACCTCGAAGCCGTGAAGAAGACCATCGAGGCCGACTTCGCCAACGTGCTCCGTCCCGGCCTGAGCGAACCCTTCAGCGACGGAGCCTGCGTACGGGATCGGGGCTCGGACATCCGCTTCTTCCACGACTTCCACGCCCCGGACGGCACCCCGCTGACCCCGGGCCTCATCGCCGAGCAGTATCCGGTGGCCCGGGAGAAGTTCGCCTACCTGGCCGACCGCTGGCGGGCCCTGACGGCCTCCCGCTCCCGCGTCCTGTACGTGCACCACGACGCGTTCGACGAGAGCGGCGCCGACGACCTGGCGGCCCTGCACGAGCTATTGCGCTCCCGCTACCCGGACCACGCGTTCGACCTGCTCTGGCTGCGCCGTACGCCCCCGCGGGACGCCGCCGCGCTCCCGCCCGGCATCGGCTGGTCCACCGTCGCCGCCCAGCCCGGCCGCTGGAAGGGCAGCGACGCGGCCTGGGACGCGGCCCTCGCCCCGCTGGACATCCCCCGGGCACCCGCGCCCTGACCCCGTATCCCGTCCGAGCCGAGTGTCCCGTCAGCCCGTCCGAGCCGAGTGTCCCGTCAGCCCGTCCGAGCCGAGTGTCCCGTCCGAGCCGAGCGAAAGCCCCTCCGGAGGAACCGTGCCCACCCCCGTACCGCCCCCCTGGCGCACCCTCGTCGTCTCCCCGCACTTCGACGACGCCGCGCTCTCCCTCGCCGGGCTGCTGCCCACCCTGCCCGGCCCCCTCGCCGTCGTCACCGTCCACGGCGGGCCCCCGCCGCCCGGCTCCCCCGTCTCCTGGTGGGACAGCGTCTGCGGCTTCACCACCGCCGCCGAGGCCCATCGGGCCCGCCGTGCCGAGGACGCCCGCGCCTGCGCGCTGCTGGGCGCCGAGCAGCTGCTGATCGACCACCCCGACGGCCCGTACGTCACCGAGGGCGACGAACCGGACGCGCTCGACGCCCTCCTGGGCGGCCTCGCCCCCACCACGCGGGTGCTCGTCCCGCTCGGCACCAACCAGCCCGACCACGAGGCGGTACGGCTGCGCGCCGAACGCGCCCTCGCCGCGGCCGGTGCGCCCGCCCCCTGGGTCTACGCCGACCTGCCCTACACCGGGCACCTGCCGGAGTGGGGCACGCCCGAGGCGTCCGGGGCGCTGGCCGCGAGCCAGAAGTGGGGGACCGCCTACCAGGAGCTCAGCCGCCGCCACTGGGCCACTGTCCGCCATGAGCTGGTGCTCTCCGACGAGCAGTGGGCGGCCAAGCGGGCGGCGGTCCTCAGCCACGCCTCCCAGCTCGCCGCGCTCGCCCCCGACCACGGGAACTTCCTCGCCAGGACCGGCCCCCTGCGCGCCGAGCTGATCTGGAGCCTGGAGCCCCGCAGCGCCGAGTGACCCGGGCGCCCGCGAACGGGTGGGGGGCCGGGGCGCGCACGAGGCCCGAGGGGCGCACGAGGCCCGAGGAACGAACGCACGAGGCCCCGAGGAGCGCACGAGGCCCCGGGAACGCACGAGGGCCCGGATGCCGGGGAGCATCCGGGCCCTCGCCCTGTTCTGCGTACGTACCGCTACGGCAGCTGCGCCGCCCGTGCCTCGCGCCGGTTGTCACGGAACGTGTTGACCCGCCGCGCCGTGGCGAAGAGCGGGATCACCGCACCGAGGACGACCTGGAGCGCACAGCCGGTCTGGAGCAGCAGCTGACCGCCCGGCGCGTCGAACGCCCACGCGGCCAGCAGCCCCATCGCGCCCACGATCCAGCTGAGCATCGCCACCGCGAGGATGCCCCGCGGCTTGGGGTACTCGACCCGGCTCACCATCAGCCACGCCACCCCGATGATCGCGAGCAGCGTCGGGACGAAGGGCAGCTCCAGGAGCACGATCGAGACGACCGTCAGAGCTCCGAAGGGGCTCGGCATGCCCTGGAACATGCCGTCCTTCAAGGTCACACAGGAGAATCTGGCCAGCCTGAGCACCACCGCCAGCAGCACGACGATCGCCGCCAGGGCGGACACCCGCTGGTGGGCGTCGTCCGCGACCATCCCGTACACGAGGACGAAGTAGGCCGGGGCGAGCCCGAAGCTGATCAGGTCGGAGAGGTTGTCCAGCTCGGCCCCCATCGGCGAGGAGCGCAGCTTGCGTGCCACGAGCCCGTCGAAGAGGTCGAAGATCGCCGCCATCAGCATGAGGATGACCGCGGTGGCCGCCGAGTGGCGGGCCATCCCCGTCTCCTCGCTGCCCGTGAGGTGCGGGATGAGGATCCCCGTGGTGGTGAAGTACACCGCCATGAACCCGCACGTGGCGTTACCGAGAGTGAGCGTGTCCGCTATCGACAGCCGCATCGAGAGCGGCATGTCCTCCGCGCCGTCGGCGTCGCTCTCCTCATCGGCCTCCGGCACCCAGCCGACCTTGGTATCCGGATCAACTACGGTCAATTCGAGTCACCCCCGCGGTGGTGGCCTGGCCGACCTCGACCGCGACATCGATACCTTCCGGAAGGTAGATGTCGACGCGCGAGCCGAAGCGGATCAGGCCGATGCGCTCGCCCTGCTCCACCTTCGTGCCCTGCGGGAGGTACGGCACGATCCGACGGGCGACCGCTCCCGCGATCTGCACCATCTCGATGTCACCGAGCTCGGTGTCGAAGTGCCAGACAACGCGCTCGTTGTTCTCGCTCTCCTTGTTGAACGCCGGAACGAACCCGCCCGGAACGTGCTCGACCGACGTCACGGTGCCGGCCAGCGGCGCGCGGTTGACGTGGACGTTGAGCGGGCTCATGAAGATGGCGACCCGGGTGCGCCCGTCCTTCCACGGCATGATGCTCTGCACCACACCGTCGGCCGGGGAGATGACCCGGCCTTCGGCGATCTCGCGCTCGGGGTCACGGAAGAACCACAGCATGCCCGCCGCGAGCGCGGTGGTGGGCACGGCCACTGCTGCCCAGCGCCCGGACTTGCGGGCGCGGGCCAGGCTGAGGGCCGCGGTGGCGACGGTCGGGAGGAGCCACGGCGATGCTCCGCGTGCGATGCGGACCCCGCCGCGGTTTGCGGAGGTAGAGCTGTCGGGCATGGATGACCTTCGTAGCGGATGATGCCGCGCTGGCAACGGGGGACGGCGGCTTTCCGGCGATGCTATCGGTTGCCGGGCGCAACTGGGCAAGCCAGCAGCCGAGTCGAACTGCGGAATGGCACCCGCCGAGGGTGACTGGGTGTGATCTTCTTCGCCACCAAACCACCTCGAAAGGGACAATCAACCCTGGAATCGGTACTCCTCCAGGAGGCGCCGGCCAATGATCATTTTCTGGATCTCGGCGGTACCTTCACCGATCAGCAGCATCGGGGCCTCGCGGTAGAGGCGCTCGATCTCGTACTCCTTGGAGAAGCCGTAACCGCCGTGGATACGGAAGGCGTCCTCGACGACTTCCTTGCAGAACTCGGAGGCGAGGTACTTCGCCATCCCTGCCTCCAGGTCGTTTCGCTCCCCGGAGTCCTTTTTGCGTGCCGCATTCACCATCATCGCATGGGCGGCCTCGACCTTGGTGGCCATTTCGGCCAATTTGAACTGGATCGCCTGGTGCTGCGCGATCGGCTTGCCGAAGGTGTGGCGCTGCTGGGCGTACGAAACACCCAGCTCGAATGCACGCTGTGCGACACCGCAACCACGCGCGGCGACATTCACCCGGCCGACCTCGACACCGTCCATCATTTGGTAAAACCCTCGGCCGGTCGTGCCCCCCAGGACTCGATTGGCCGGAATGCGCAGGTCGTCCATGATGAGCTCGGTCGTGTCGACGCCCTTGTAGCCCATCTTGTCGATCTTCCCGGGGATGGTCAGGCCGGGCCGGACCTCTCCGAAGCCGGGCTCCTTCTCGATCAGGAAGGTCGTCATCGACTTGTGCGGCGCGGTGGCTGCCTCCTGGCTGGAGTGGCCTTCGTCACTTCGGCAGAGAACGGCCACCAGCGTGGAGGTTCCGCCGTTCGTCAGCCACATCTTCTGGCCGTTGAGGACGTACTCCTCGCCGTCCCGCACGCCCTTCGACGTGATCGCGGAGACGTCCGAGCCGAGCGCCGGCTCCGACATCGAGAACGCGCCCCGCACCTCGCCGAGCGCCATCCGCGGCAGGAACGTGTCCTTCTGCTCCTGGGTGCCGTGCTGCTTGAGCATGTAGGCCACGATGAAATGCGTGTTGATGATCCCCGACACGCTCATCCAGCCGCGCGCGATCTCCTCCACGCACAGCGCGTAGGTGAGCAGCGACTCTCCCAGACCCCCGTACTCCTCGGGGATCATCAGCCCGAACAGGCCGAGTTCCTTGAGCCCCTCCACGATTTCCGTGGGGTACTCGTCGCGGTGCTCCAGCTGGGTCGCGACCGGAATGATCTCCTTGTCGACGAAATCCCGGACCGTGGAAAGGATTTCCCGCTGGATGTCGTTCAGACCGGCGGTCTGGGCGAGTCGCGTCATGACTGCTTCTCCTGTGGCTTCACGCGGTTTGAGGGGGACGACACGCCTAGTTGGCAGGCGTCGGGCGGCCGGGCTGCTCGCCGCCGCGCTCCTTGATGTACGTCTCGGTGGGAACCATCACCTTGCGCCGGAACACGCACACCACGGTGCCGTCCTGCTTGTAGCCCCTGGTCTCCACGTACACGATCCCGCGGTCGTTCCTGGACTTCGACGGGGTCTTGTCCAGCACGGTCGTCTCGCCGTAGATCGTGTCGCCGTGGAAGGTCGGCGCGATGTGCTTGAGCGATTCGACCTCCAGGTTGGCGATGGCCTTTCCGGAGACGTCCGGCACCGACATGCCGAGCAGCAGCGAGTAGATGTAGTTGCCGACGACGACGTTCTTCCCGAAGTCGGTCGTGCTCTCCGCGTAGTTGCTGTCCATGTGCAGCGGGTGATGATTCATGGTCAGCAGGCAGAAGAGGTGGTCGTCGTATTCGGTGACCGTCTTTCCGGGCCAGTGCTTGTAGACGGCACCGACCTCGAATTCCTCAAAGGTGCGTCCGAACTGCATGATCAGGCCTCCGGGGCTTCGAACTTGGAGGTGCGCCGCATTCCGGCGGCCCGCCCCTTGCCCGCGACGACCAGCGCCATCTTGCGGCTGGCCTCGTCGATCATCTCGTCGCCGAGCATCGCGGAGCCCTTCTTGCCGCCCTCCTCGGAGGTGCACCAGTCGTAGGCGTCGAGGATCAGCTCGGCGTGGTCGTAGTCCTCCTGCGAGGGCGAGAACACCTCGTTGGCGGCGTCGACCTGGCCCGGGTGCAGCACCCACTTGCCGTCGAAGCCGAGGGCGGCGGCACGGCCGGCCACCTCGCGGTAGGCGTCCACGTCACGGATCTGGAGGAACGGGCCGTCGATCGCCTGGAGATCGTGCGTGCGGGCCGCCATCAGGATGCGCATCAGGATGTAGTGGTACGCGTCCGCCGGGTAGCCGGGCGGCTGCTGGCCGACGACCAGGGTCTTCATGTTGATGGAGGCCATGAAGTCGGCCGGGCCGAAGATCAGCGTCTCCAGGCGGGGTGAGGCGGCGGCGATGTCGTCGATGTTCACCAGGCCCTTGGCGTTCTCGATCTGCGCCTCGATGCCGATCCTGCCGACCTCGAAGCCCATCGTCTTCTCGATCTGGGTCAGCAGCAGGTCCAGCGCCACGACCTGCTGGGCGTCCTGGACCTTCGGCAGCATGATGCAGTCGAGGTGGGGGCCCGCGCCCTCGACGACCGTGATGACGTCCCGGTACGTCCAGTGCGTCGTCCAGTCGTTGACCCGTACGACCCGGGTCTTGCCGCTCCAGTCACCGTTGTTGAGCGCGTCCACGATGGTGTGGCGGGCGCCCTCCTTGGCCAGCGGCGCGCAGGCGTCCTCCAGGTCCAGGAAGACCTGGTCGGCCGGGAGGCCCTGGGCCTTCTCCAGGAAGCGCGGGTTCGAGCCGGGTACGGCCAGACACGAGCGACGCGGGCGCAGCCGGTTCACGGGCGTGGTGGGCGTGGTCATGCGGAGACCTCCAGAGGGTCGAGCTTGTTCGCTTTCCGGATCTCGTCGACGATACGGCCGATGATCTCCGTGATACCGAAGTCCTTCGGGGTGAAGACGGCGGCCACACCGGCTTCGATGAGCGCCACGGCGTCGGCGGGCGGGATGATGCCGCCGGCGATCACCGGGATGTCCGGCGCCCCGGCCTCGCGCAGCCGGTGCAGCACGTCGGGCACCAGCTCGGCGTGCGAGCCGGAGAGGATGGACAGGCCCACGCAGTGCACGTCCTCGGCGAGCGCCGCGTCGGTGATCTGCTCGGGGGTCAGCCGGATCCCCTGGTAGACCACCTCGAAGCCGGCGTCCCGCGCGCGTACGGCGATCTGCTCGGCCCCGTTGGAGTGCCCGTCCAGACCCGGCTTGCCGACCAGCAGGCGCAGCCGCCCCACGCCCAGGTCGGCGGCGGTACGGGTGACCTTCTCGCGGACCAGCGCCAGCGGGGTGCCCGCCTCGGCGGTGACCGCGACGGGGGCCGAGGAGACCCCGGTGGGCGCCCGGAACTCGCCGAAGACGTCCCGCAGCGCCCAGGACCATTCGCCCGTGGTGACGCCCGCGCGGGCGCACTCGACGGTGGCCTCCATCATGTTCTCGGTGCCCGCGGCGGCCTTCTTCAGCGCGGCCAGCGCCTCCGTCGCCCTCGCCTCGTCGCGGTTGTCCCGCCACTCGTGCAGGGCGGCGACGACCCGCGCCTCGTTCTCGGGGTCGACGGTCATGATCGCGCCGTCGAGGTCGGAGGTGAGCGGGTTGGGCTCGGTCGTCTCGTAGATGTTGACGCCGACGATCTTCTCCTCGCCGCCCTCGATCCTCGCCCGCCGGGCCGCGTGCGAGGAGACCAGCTCCGACTTGAGGTAGCCGGACTCGACGGCCGCCATCGCGCCGCCCATCCGCCGGATGCGGTCCATCTCCGCGAGCGACTCCTCGACCAGGGCCTCCACCTTGGCCTCGATGACGTGCGAACCGGCGAAGATGTCCTCGTACTCCAGCAGGTCGCTCTCGTGCGCCAGCACCTGCTGGATCCGCAGCGACCACTGCTGGTCCCACGGGCGGGGCAGCCCCAGCGCCTCGTTCCAGGCCGGGAGCTGCACCGCGCGGGCGCGGGCGTCCTTGGAGAGGGTGACGGCCAGCATCTCCAGGACGATGCGCTGGACGTTGTTCTCCGGCTGCGCCTCGGTCAGGCCGAGGGAGTTGACCTGGACGCCGTAGCGGAAGCGGCGCTGCTTCGTGTCCGTGATGCCGTACCGCTCGCGGGTGACGCGGTCCCAGATGCGGCCGAAGGCGCGCATCTTGCACATCTCCTCGATGAAGCGGACGCCCGCGTTCACGAAGAACGAGATCCGGGCGACCACGTCACCGAACTTCTCCTCCGGGACCTGCCCCGAGTCGCGGACCGCGTCGAGCACCGCGACGGCGGTCGACATGGCGTACGCGATCTCCTGGACCGGGGTCGCCCCTGCCTCCTGGAGGTGGTAGCTACAGATGTTGATCGGGTTCCACTTGGGGATGCGGTTGACCGTGTACGTGATCATGTCCGTGGTCAGCCGCAGCGAGGGCACCGGCGGGAAGACGTGAGTCCCGCGCGAGAGGTACTCCTTCACGATGTCGTTCTGCGTGGTCCCCTGGAGCTTGGTGGGGTCGGCCCCCTGCTCCTCGGCGACCACCTGATAGAGCGCCAGCAGCCACATGGCGGTCGCGTTGATCGTCATCGAGGTGTTCATCTGCTCCAGCGGGATGTCCTGGAACAGCCGGCGCATGTCACCGAGGTGCGAGACGGGAACACCGACGCGGCCCACCTCGCCGCGGGCGAGAATGTGGTCCGGGTCGTATCCGGTCTGCGTTGGCAGATCGAAGGCGACCGACAGACCCGTCTGGCCCTTGGCGAGGTTGCGGCGGTACAGCTCGTTGGACGCCTCGGCGGTCGAGTGGCCGGCGTAGGTCCGCATGAGCCAGGGCCGGTCCTTCTGACGTTCGTTCATCACAGAACCTCAGACGTTGCGGAAGCGGTTGATGGCGTCGATGTGCTGGTCGCGCATCTCCTGGTCGCGCACGCCCAGGCCCTCGCGCGGCGCCAGCGCCAGGACGCCGACCTTGCCCTGGTGGGCGTTGCGGTGGACGTCATGGGCGGCCTGGCCGGTGTCCTCCAGGGAGTAGACCTTGGAGAGCGTCGGGTGGATCTTGCCCTTGGCGATGAGGCGGTTGGCCTCCCACGCCTCGCGGTAGTTGGCGAAGTGGGAGCCGACGATCTTCTTGAGCGACATCCACAGGTAGCGGTTGTCGTACTCGTGGTTGTAGCCCGAGGTGGAGGCGCAGGTGACGATGGTGCCGCCCTTGCGGGTGACGTAGACCGAGGCGCCGAAGGTCTCGCGGCCGGGGTGTTCGAAGACGATGTCGACGTCCTCGCCGCCGGTCAGCTCGCGGATGCGCTTGCCGAGCCGCTTCCACTCCCGGGGGTCCTGGGTCTGCTCGTCCTTCCAGAACGTGTAGCCCTCGGCGTTGCGGTCGATGACCGCGTCCGCGCCCATCGCCCGGCAGATGGCGGCCTTCTCCGGGGAGGAGACGACGCAGATCGGGTTGGCGCCGCCGGCCAGTGCGAACTGGGTGGCGTAGGAGCCGAGGCCGCCGCTGGCGCCCCAGATCAGCACGTTGTCGCCCTGCTTCATGCCCGCGCCGTTGCGTGAGACGAGCTGGCGGTACGCGGTCGAGTTGACCAGGCCCGGAGCCGCGGCCTCCTCCCAGCTGAGGTGCTGGGGCTTGGGCATCAGCTGGTTGGACTTGACGAGCGCGATCTCGGCGAGCCCGCCGAAGTTGGTCTCGAAGCCCCAGATGCGCTGCTCGGGGTCGAGCATCGTGTCGTTGTGCCCGTCGGAGGACTCCAGCTCGACGGAGAGGCAGTGCGCGACGACCTCGTCGCCCGGGTTCCAGGCGTTCACGCCGGGGCCGGTGCGCAGGACGACGCCCGCCAGGTCCGAGCCGATGACGTGGTAGGGCAGGTCGTGGCGCCGGGTCAGCTCGCTGAGCTTCCCGTACCGCTCCAGGAAGCCGAAGGTGGACAGCGGCTCGAAGATGGAGGTCCACACGGAGTTGTAATTCACCGAGCTGGCCATCACGGCGACGAGGGCCTCGCCGGGGCCGAGTTCGGGGACCGGGACCTCGTCCAGGTGGAGCGACTTGCGGGGGTCCTTGTCGCGGGTCTCCAGCCCGTCGAACATCTCCGTCTCGTCCTTGTGCACGGTGATCGCGCGGTAGGACTCGGGGAGGGACAGGGCCGCGAAGTCGGCGGCCGTACTGTCCTGCGATTGGATCGCGTCCAGGATTTCCTTCACGGTGTTGCCTCCGGTGATGCGGCGTCGAGGGAACGCTTGAGGGGCCCTGCTGGCAGGGGAGCGGTGCGGTGTGGAGGTGTTTGCCGTCGGTTCGGCGAGTGGAGCTATGGCTTGCTCGGGTGGAGCGGAAGGGTGCCTGTGACGCAGGCGTCCGGGCGCGCAGCACGGTGGTTGCGGGGACAGCCGGCGTACGTGAGATCCCAGCACGCCGGCCGCCCGGACACCTTCAACGTATGGCACTCCGTGACACCTGACAAGGCACCCAGTGCCAACAATTTCTCTCACTTGTCATCTCGTAGGCACGCATGAGCAACACGATGGGCGTTACGAGACGTTCTGTCCTGCTGGCGCGCGGCAAGGGGGCGCCCGGCGGAGCGCGATCGGGGTCACGACGCCGGGCGCCCCTACCGCCCGGGTCGGTACACGTACGGCGTCGTCGTGCCCAGCTCCGTGAAGCCGAGCCGGCCCAGGATCGGGGCGGACATGTCGCTCGCGTCGACCTGGAGGTACCGGTAGCCCCGCTCAGCGGCGATCCGCGCCCGGTGGGCGACCAGCGCCCGGTAGAGGCCCTTCCCCCGCCAGGCGGCCACCGTCCCGCCGCCCCAGAGCCCCGCGAACCCCGTGCCCGGGTACAGCTCCATCCGCCCGGAGCAGACCGGCTCCCCGTCGGCGTCCACCGCCATCACCGCCACGAAGTCCTCGGGGGCCTCCTCCAGCCGCCGCACCACCTGGTGGAGCAGGCGGGTCCCGTCGGTGCCGAACGCCCGCTCATGGGCCCTGGCCATCAGCTCGGCCCCCGCCGCGTCGGTCACCGGGCGCAGGGTCACCCCCTCGGGCAGCTCGACCGGCCCGGCCAGTGGCTCCGCCGGAGCCACGAGCAGGGCCTCCGGCGGCTCCGGTACGAACCCGGCCGCCCGCAGCCGTTCCCCCAGGTCGGCCGGGCGGTCGTGGGCGTACAGCTTCCATTCGAACTCCGGCAGGCCCAGGGCCGTGCAGTGCTCGATCTGGGCCGCGACGGCCGCGTCCGCCCCCGCGGCGTCCAGCGCCGGGTTCGACCACACCACCCCGTTCCAGTCGTCCGGGCCGCCCACCTGGCGTACGACGGGGCCGGCGCGCTCGACGCGTACGCCGGGCCCGTCCGGACGGGCGTGCTCCCGCATCTCGCGGTCGAACAGGTCACGTGTCCCGGTGGTCTTCGCACCGGATTCCTCAGGAGGTCGCATCCGCGCACCTCAGCACAGCGGTGATCGGTAAACCAGCGGGTTTCGGCCGCCGCCCATGCGTGACGGCTCGGCTCCCACGCGTCGAAAGCGCGGCTCGGGGCAGGTGGGAGAGACCAGGTGATCTTGAAGTGGTCAGGAAGCAGGGGTGGGGCACCGATGGCGACATCTCTCCGCGGACGAGGCGGCGGCCGGGAGCGCCGCACCCGCTTCGACCTGCGGCGCACCACCTTCGGGTTCGTCCTGGTCGCCCTGGTCGTCGCGGGCGGCGGGGCGGCACTGCGGGCCGCCTGGCGGAGCGCCGGGAGCCACCCGGTCGCCGCCGTGGCCCTGGTCGTGCCGGCCCTCGCCGCCGCCGTGGTGATCCTGCGCCGCCGCCGTCGCGCCCGGCGGGTCGCCAGGACCGTCACGGACGCCGCGTACGGGATCGTCGACGCCGGCCTCGCGGAGCTGGACGCGGCAGGGGCCGCCCGCCCGCAGGGGCGCCCCCGGCCCGCCGGTCCGGTCGACTACGCCGCGCTGGACCCGTACGCCTTCGAGGAGGCCGTGGCCGAACTCTGCCGACGCGACGGCTGCGCGGACACCGAGGTGGTGGGCGGCGCCGGGGACCTCGGCGCCGACGTCCTGGCCACCACCCCGGACGGCCGCCGCCTGGTCGTCCAGTGCAAGCGCTACGGGCCGGAGAACCGGGCCGGCTCCCAGGAGCTCCAGCGCTTCGGCGGCACCTGCTACGCGGTGCACGAGGCGGACATCGCGCTCGTCGTCTCCACCGGCGGCTTCACCGAACCCGCCCTCGACTACGCGCAGCAGTGCGCCATCCTCTGCTACGGCCCCGAGGAGCTGACCGCCTGGAGCGAGGGCGGCGCACCGCCGCCGTGGGTCTCCGCCGAAGAGCGGGCCTCCGGGTTCAGCGCTCCTTGAGCGCCTGCTGGATCGTCCGCATGACCTCGTCCAGCGGGGCGTCCGTACGCGCCAGCGCGACCAGCACCTCGCCCTCCGTGGCCACCGTCGCCGCCGGGGCCCTGGCGGGCTCGGCCTGAACGGTCCGGCCGGCCCCGATGCCGGTGCCGAAGGTGTCGCGCACGATGGCGAAGGCCCGGTCGAGCTGGGCCTCCACATCGCCCTGGCCGTCCGCCCGCAGCCAGCGGCGCAGTACGTGGTTGTGCGCGGTGACCACGGCGGACGCGGCCACCTCCGCCAGCAGCGGGTCGTCGTTGCCCACGTGGTGGTCGCGCTCGTCGAAGTGGCCCAGCAGATAACGGGTGAACAGCCGCTCGTAGCGGGCCACCGACGCGATCTCGGCCTCCCGGAGGGTGGGCACTTCGCGGGTGAGCTTGTAACGGGCCACGGAGACGGCGGGCTTGGCCGCGTACATCTTCATGACCTCCTTGATGCCGCGGCAGACCGTGTCGAGCGGATGCTCGTGCGCGGGCGCGGCGTTGAGGACGGCCTCGGCCCTGACGAGGGTGTCGTCGTGGTCCGGGAAGATGGCCTCCTCCTTGGAGCGGAAGTGCCGGAAGAAGGTCCGCCGGGCGACCCCCGCGGCGCCCGCGATCTCGTCGACGGTCGTCGCCTCGTACCCCTTCGTGGCGAAGAGCTCCATCGCGGCTGCGGCCAGTTCGCGGCGCATCTTGAGCCGTTGGGCGGCGGCACGCGTTCCCGCGGCGGTCTCCGGGGCGTCGGGCGCGGCGGTGGCACGGGGTGACTTGGCGGGCTGGGACATGGCATGAACGTAACGCATCGGCGCAGGGGAGCGCGCCTTCGGGGGCGGGGAGCCGGAGGGCCCCAGCAGCCCGCCCCACCCGGCTCCCGGGTCAGCGACGGGCATATTCGCGGAAGCCACGGCCCGTCTTGCGGCCGAGGCAGCCCGCGGCCACCAGGTGCTCCAGCAGCGGCGCCGGAGCGAGCCCCGGGTCGCGGAACTCGCGGTGCAGCACCTTCTCGATGGCGAGGGAGACGTCCAGCCCCACCACGTCCAGCAGTTCGAACGGGCCCATCGGGTAGCCGCCGCCCAGCTTCATCGCCGCGTCGATGTCGTCCAGCGAGGCGTAGTGCTCCTCGACCATCTTGATCGCGTTGTTGAGGTAGGGGAACAGCAGCGCGTTCACGATGAACCCGGCCCGGTCCCCGCAGTCCACCGGGTGCTTGCGGATCTTCGCGCAGACCGCCCGGACCGTGGCGTGCACGTCGTCGGCGGTCAGGACCGTACGGACCACCTCGACCAGCTTCATCGCGGGCGCCGGGTTGAAGAAGTGCATCCCGACGACGTCCTCGGGCCGCGCGGTCGCCCGTGCGATGGCGATGACCGGCAGCGAGGAGGTGGTGGTGGCGAGCACCGCGCCCGGCCGGCAGACCTTGTCCAGGGTGGCGAAGAGCTGCTGCTTGACCGCAAGGTCCTCGGCGACCGCCTCCACGGCGAGGTCGACCTCCGCGAACGCGTCCAGCGACCCGGCCGCCGTGATCCGGCCCAGCGTCTCGTCCCGCGCCTCGGCGCTGAGCCGCCCCTTGGCCACCGAGCGCTCCAGCGACGTGGCGATCCGGGCCTTGGCGAGGTCCGCCTTCTCCTGGCCGCGCGCCGCCAGGACCA
Source organism: Streptomyces sp. NPDC007346 (assembly GCF_040703535.1). Lineage (NCBI taxonomy): Bacteria > Bacillati > Actinomycetota > Actinomycetes > Kitasatosporales > Streptomycetaceae > Streptomyces > Streptomyces sp. NPDC007346. Next base: position 1,872 of record NZ_JBEYKR010000021.1, on the reverse strand, counting down.
CGGCGTACCCGGCCTTGGCGAAGACCTCGGCGATCCCCGAGGCCATCGTGCCGGAGCCGGCGACCCCGACGGACGCCACATCGCGTCCGGCCCCGGAGGCGGTGTCCGGCGCCGGGGTCAGCGCGTCGGCCACGACGCTCCGGCCGCCCGGGGCGTCGTACGTGTAGAAGCCGCGCCCCGCCTTGCGCCCGGTCAGCCCCGCCTCGCTGAGCTGGCCGAGGACGGGGGCGGGGGCGTGGAGGCGGTCGTGGGAGGCGGAGTACATGGCCTCCAGGACCGTACGGGCGGTGTCGATCCCGATCAGGTCCAGCAGGGCGAGCGGGCCCATCGGCAGCCCGCAGCCCAGCTTCATCGCCGCGTCGATGTCCTCACGGGAGGCGTAGTTGGCCTCGTACATCGCGGCGGCCTGGTTCAGGTAGCCGAAGAGCAGTCCGTCCGCGACGAACCCGGGCCGGTCGCCGACGGAGACCGGCTCCTTGCCCAGCTCCCGGGCCAGCCGGGTGACGGTCTCGACGGCGGGCGGCGCGGTCAGCACCGAGGAGACCACCTCGACCAGCTTCATCGCGGGCACCGGGTTGAAGAAGTGCAGGCCCAGCACGCGTTCGGGGCGCAGCGACTCGGCGGCGAGCCGGGTCACCGACAGGGCGTTCGTCCCGGTGGCGAGGATCGCGGTGGGGGAGACGATCGCGTCCAGCTCCCGGAACACCCGCTGCTTGATCTCGTACGTCTCCGGCACGACCTCGATGACCAGCTCGGCCCCGGCGGCGGCCTGGAGGGTGTCGTGGGTACGGAACCGGGCGAGCGCGTCGGCCCGCTCCTGCTCGGTGATCCGCCCGCGCCCGACGGCCCGTGCGGTGGACGCTTCGAGGGAGGTGACGGCCTGCCGGGCGGCCGCCTCGCTGATGTCGATGCCGATGACCTCGCGGCCCGCGAGGGCCAGGACCTCGGCGATGCCGGTGCCCATGGTGCCGAGGCCGACGACGGCAATGGTGGAGAGCGGGGTGTCCATCACGGGACTCCAGGGTGAGTGACGACTGTGGGAGCAGGCGCGCGCGGCGATGAGGGAGCGGCGCGTGGCCTGCGGGATGCGTGTCGTGAAGCGCGGGGCCGGGGCGCTGGGAGCACGCCCGGCCGTGAGGGGTGACGGACTCTGTCCCGGAGTCGCGTCGCACTGAGAACTGCCGAACCGACAAGCACTCCGGGTGGCTGCGTCACCAGGCCACCGGAGCTCGCGGGGAAGTGTGTTCCCGCTCAGATGAGATTAACCGGCGAGTAACGAGCGCGCCACCCCTGACCCTTTGTGCGCTGGACCACACCGGCTCGTTCCGGCCGTTCCGTACGGAGCGTGTTCGTGGATACGCTGAGCGTCATGGATGAGGAGTTCCGTTCACTCGTGGACCGGTTACGTGACGAGGCGGCCGGGTCGGCCGCGTACGGCCTGCTCGTGGCGGTCGACGACGACGAGGTGCTGGCCCGGGTCCTGGTGGAGCCGGGGCGCCCCCTGTGGGCCCGCGAGATCGCCGCCTTCCGGCTCGGCTGCGCGGGCGACCGGCGGGCCTTCGAGGCACTGGTGCTCCTGCTCAACCACCGCGACCCCGAGCGCTGCGTCTCCGCCGCCCACGCCCTGGCCCGCCTGGACGACCCCCGCACGCCCCGGGCCGCCGCCGCGCTGGCCACCAACGCCCTGCGCACCGCCTACGCCCTGCACCCGGTCCGCCTGCTCACCACCCTGCGGGCCCCCGAGGCCGTCCCCGCCCTGGTCACCACCCTCCAGCGCCCACCCAGCGCACGGTGGGGTTGGGCCATACCTCGCGGTCGATGCCGAAGGCGATGCCGTCGAGGGTCACCGAACCGCATTCGCTCTTGAGCACC